>JAQBNY010000130.1 GCA_028288315.1 Mucilaginibacter sp. | reverse complement strand
TTTCAATTTTATTGTAAAAATTGTAGTTTTGTGAATTAACTAACTGATCTTATAATGAAAAAACTACTACTCACAAGCTGGTGTTGTATTATGTTATCCATTAATGTAATATATGCACAAAACAAATCGGTTACCGGCAAGGTAATCGCAAAAGACGATGGATTACCGCTCCCAGGAGTATCCGTCGGGGTTCCGGGCACAACAATTGGTACTCAAACTAGCGGAAGTGGGCAGTTTACCTTAAGTGTACCTGCTTCAGCAAAAACTTTAGTATTTAGCTTTATTGGTTATGCTGCGCAAACTGTGGAAATTGGCTCAGGTCCAATTAATGTTGCATTAATAACCACTAGTAACAAATTATCCGAAGTGGTAATTACCGGTGCTTATGGAACAAGGCAAACATCCAGATCCGCATCTTATGCGGCTCAGGTTGTTAAATCCGAGCAGCTGAACACTATTCGCCAACCTGATGTAAACAATGCTTTAGCTGGTAAAGTTGCCGGTGTTCAGGTTCGTAGTCAATCCGCTGCTGCCTTGGGCCGCAGTACCAATATCCGTTTGCGTGGTGCTACGGGCTTTGGTAGCGGAAACAATCCGCTTTATGTGGTTGACGGTACCATTTTACCCAATGCTCAAGACTTAAACAATGACGACGTTGAAAACATTACTGTTCTTCAGGGGCCGGCGGCTTCTGCACAGTTTGGCGCACAAGGTGCTTACGGCGCAATTGTTATCACTACTAAAAAAGGTAAAAAAATAAAAGGTATTGGCGTTGAATTAAATTTAGGTGCCAACTTTGACAAAGTTTATATCTTACCAAATTATCAAAACACCTATGCTGGAGGTGCTTCTGCCGACCTTATGCAATATCACTATAAAGCCGGTGATCCTGTAGAGTGGAAACCTTTAGACGGTAAATTTTATCCGGATTATACTGATGACAGTAGCTGGGGGCCAAAAATGGTTGGACAGGAATATATTCCATGGTATGCCTGGGCGCCCGGAACTCAATATACTGGCAAAACTGCTAATTTGAATCCTCAACCAAACAACACCAAAAGCTATTTTCAAACAGGTGTTTCTCTAAACAACAGCTTTGCTCTTACTAAGGCTGGGGATGATTACAATATTAGAATGGCATATGATAATCAAAATACAACAGGTATTTTGCCCAACAGTAGTTTAAATAAAAATGTATTTAACTTAAATGCTAATTATGATTTAAACAAGCATTTTACCGTGGGGGCAAATGTAAACTTTGTAGGCCAACAAGTTAACGGGCAAATTAATGATGCTTATGGAAATTCAACAAGCGGTTCATTCAACTCGTGGTTTCACAGAGACCTTAATATGGGTATTATGAAGGAGTTGCAGAATTTAAAATCTCCGGACGGTACCTATGTAAGTTGGAACCACCAGAATCCTACTTCATATGATCCATCAAATCCGGCTGCATTTTATGGCGCTAATTATTGGTATAATCCTTATACATGGGGTCAATTATGGACCAACGTTAATCAACGCGACCGTGTTTATGGAAACATCTCTTTAACATACAAGCTTAATAGTGATTTAAGCATTAAAGCGACTTATCGAAAAAATGCGGAAAATATATGGAACGAGCAAAAAACAAGTTCTCAACTGCAATATAGCGGTACTCAAACCGGTGTTAAAGGCGGATATGCTACATCAACTTCTTATTCAAACCGAGAAAATTATGAAACATTAATTACGTACGATAAGAAGATATCTGATTTCCATATAAACGCAAACGCAGGTAGCGACATTTTTAATTGGAGCTATAAAGACAATTCAGCAAATACGAACAACGGCTTAAGCGTTAACGATTTGTATACTATAGGAAACTCAGTTGATGTTCCCACTGTTGGTAATACAAGAACACAAGAGCAATACCGTGCATTATTTGGAAAAGCTTCAATCGGCTATAAAAACTGGTTATTTGCAGATGTTTCAATACGTAATGACTGGTTCTCAACTTTAGCTGCAGCTAATGGTGCAAACTCTGTTTTATCAAAATCTTTCGGTGGTTCGTTCGTATTTAGTGAGCTATTGCCGCAGGTTCATAATTGGTTAAACTTTGGTAAGATAAGGGCTTCCTACGGAGAGATTCCATTGGCTTTAGGTACTACTACTGAAACTTTTGGTGCTTACAGAAATAACACTATATACGCAATAAATGCAAATAAATGGAATAGTAACCTGCTTGAGAGCGGAACGGGCGCTTATATTGACCCTGGTCTTCACGGAACTACCACCAAGCAAACAGAGCTTGGTTTGGATTTAGGTTTTTTGAATGACAGACTTAATTTTTCAGGAACCTACTATGAAGGTAACGACCAGGGTATACCTGTATCCCTTAGTGTAAATGGTGCCAGCGGTGTATCATCTATATTAACTAACATTGGTTTGATTAGGAAACGAGGTATTGAATTAACACTTGGTGGTACGCCTGTAAAAACGCCAAACTTTAGTTGGACCATTAATACAAACCTAGCCAAGATTATTGAAAATACCGTTGTTGAAATTAGTAACAAATACGGTGTAGACCGTGTTGCCGTGGCTGGTGTTTGGGGAACTGGAAGTGACATGCCATATTTGATTAATCAAAAAGGTAAAGAATGGGGCCAGATTTATGGAAACGGAATAAAGCGTAATGCTAATGGCGTTCCTATTCTTACTACATCAGGTGCATATATAAATGATCCTAATGTATACTTCGGTAGCGTATTGCCACAGTACACAGGAGGTTTACAAAACACCTTTATCATATTTAAAGACTTTCTTGTAAGTTTCAATATTGACTACCAAGTTGGAGGTAAATTTGTATCACTATCAAACAGATGGGGACAATATAGCGGCTTAACTGCCAACACAGCTGCTCTTAATGACAAAGGCAAATCTGTTAGAGATCCAGTGGCAGATGGCGGTGGTGTAAAGGTTACCGGTGTAGATGCCAACAATAACCCGGTTACGTATTATGTTGATGCTAAAACATACTATCAAGGCTTAACCAATAACAAAACTTATGACCCTTATGTGTATGATTTAACATTTGTAAAGCTGCGTGAGGTTGCTGTTGGATATAACATTCCGGTTCAAAAACTTGGTTTGGGCAAAACTATTCAGTCGGCAAGGTTTGAATTAACCGGGCGTAACCTGGTCCTTTTATACGCAAAAACAAAAGATTTTGATCCGTCTGAAATATCTGCAACTGAAGGTGAAACTGCGCAGTGGCCCGGAACAAGAGGACTTGGATTTAACCTTAAGGTAACATTCTAAAACAAATCATTAGATTCAATCAAAATGAAAAAAAGATATATTTATACACTAGCAAGCGCATTTATTTTTTTAGGTGCAGGTTGCAATAAGCTTAAGGATTTTGGTACTGTTAATAACACTCCCAGTGCTACAACACAACCAATTACCTCTGCATTGCTTACAAATGTAGAGGCCAACCTCGGCAGCTACGCATCTACAGGTACAGAAGCGATAAGTGGTGGTCAGTACGGTCAATATTTTACTGAAACCCAATATTCAGGTACTTCGTTGTATAACTTACCTCAAAACTCTTTTACTGCTAACTATGGTGGTACCCTTAATACCCAGGGTAATCTTAATAACCTGCAAATTATCATTAATCGTAATGAAAGTAAAAATACCACAGCTGTTGCTAAAATTTTACAACAGTATATTTACTGGATTATTACAGATTCATGGGGTGACGTACCTTATAGTGAAGCACTAAAGGGAAGTGCTGTAATTACTCCTAAATACGATACTCAGGAGGATATATATAAAGGGATACTTGCTACTTTAACTTCTGCAATTGGTGAATTTGATTCTTCATCTTCATTAGCCGGCGATATTATTTATGGTGGAGATGTTGCCTCCTGGAAAAAAATGGCTAACTCTTTAAAGCTATTAGCAGCCATACAATTATCTCAGGTTCCATCCGCAAGTACTTATGCTACTGCCGCCGTTAATGAGGCTATAACAGCAGGTGTGATTGAGACCAACGCGAGTAATTTTGTTTTAAAATATCCTGGTGGTCCATTCAAAAGCGCATGGTGGAACGTTTATAACGGAAGAAAGGATTACGCAGAATCAAAAACTCTTACTGATATTACAGCAGCCACAAATGATCCGAGGCAGAATGCATTTGGAGGCGCAAGTGAACAAGCTGGAAACGTAACTACATCTAATATTGGTGTTCCGTATGGTTTAGCAAGACTGAGCGTAATAGATTTTACTGATAAAAACCCTACCTGGGCAAGAGTTTTACGTGGCGACTTGCGTGTTGAAAATGGTTCAGTTATGCTGATAAGTTCGGCAGAAGTTTGGTTGGCCCGTGCAGAAGCGGCTAATTTGGGATGGACAAGTGAAAGCGTTACTGCTGACTACACAACAGGTATTACACAGTCGTTCGAGCAATGGGGGGTTGGAGCTCCATCTGCCGCGTATATTGCACAACTGCCTGTTACAGATGTTCATGATGCAGATATTACACACACACAAGTACAAAATATCTCTACCCAAAGGTGGATTGCCAGCTACCCTGACGGGCATGCGGCATGGGCTATTTGGAGAAAAACAGGATGGCCTAAGCTCACTCCGGCTCCTGATGCAGTAAATGCGTCTAAGCAAATAGTACGTCGGTTTGTGTATGCAACATCAGAGTATAGTACAAATGGTGCTAACGTTAAAGCCGCAGTAGCAAGATTATCTGGTGGTGATAGCCAAGATTCGCATGTATGGTGGGACACAAGGACAACTAATTGATTTTAAATAAAAAGACATGAAAAAAAATATATTTTTAAAATACTTGTTTTTAGCCTGCTTATCTGTATTTGCTTTTGCCGGTTGCGTAAAAGAACCAGCTGGCGATAAGGTTACAGAGACATTAAACTCAGGTACAACCTTTGTGGGCTTCCCGTCTGGAATGGAAAACAGCACATTCTTTGATCCGTTTACAGATGTTAAAGCAATAACTGTTTTTACAATTAAGAAGGATGCAGCAAATAATGCGGATCTTAAAAAACCTGAGAATTTTGTTGTTACTGCGCTGCCAGATGCAATTACAGCATATAACAATGCAAACGGAACCTCATATGAACTGTTACCGTCGTCATTTTATACTATTGCTACTGCAACTACTGATGTTACCGCATCTGGAAATGATTTAACTTTTAAATTTGCACCAGGAGATTTTTCCAAAGATTTTATAATTAATCTTGATGGCAGCAAACTTGATTTGTCTAAAACTTATGCACTTGCGTATCAGCTAACAAATTCTGATGGAGTTCAAATACACGCAGCCAGTAAAGATACGTTGTATGCATTTTATAGTGTTAAGAACCAGTATGATGGAAAATATGCTATAACAGGCACCATCACCAGAAACAGTTTAACTGGGCCTGATCTTACATTAGGTGGAACGCTTCAGAGTAACCTGTCTGTAGATGTTGCTACGGTAGGACCTAATGCCAATACATTTAGTCAATTATGGGCAGATGGAAGCACTGTTTCAGGCATTGACGGGCTTAAATTGACAGTTGACCCTGCAACTAATAAAGTAACTATCACCTCGAGTAATACTACACTAAAAAATACAATTGGTGCAGATAATTATTACGACCCTGCGAGTAAAACTTTTTATTTAGCCTTTGACTGGGGCACTGCACCAAATACAAGGATAGCAGTTACAACATTGAAATATACTGGTCCGCGATAATATCGTGTAAGTAATAAGATCGCTTCGTTCTTCAGTTAATAATTAATTAAGTAAAACCGTACACTGTAAGCGAGTGTGCGGTTTTTTTGTTATT
>JAQBNY010000126.1 GCA_028288315.1 Mucilaginibacter sp. | reverse complement strand
GCCATCATTTAAACCTGGCGAGTCGGATTTTGCCGACTTAGTGTCAGCTCCAGTACTTCCGTTTCCTTTACACGCACCCAAAGCCATACCTAGCCCAAGTGCTACAATGATGATATATTTTTTCATGTAGCTTCTTTTAAGGATAACAGCATTATTTTAATAATGTTTAGAAGATGCTGATATCAAAAAAAAGCTTCGATAAATGCTTATTCTAAAGGTACGGGGCCATTATTACATCAGCAGTCCACTGTTGGCGTAATGAAAATAGTTTTATAAAACAACAGGCATAGGGGTTTGTTACTCCTAAAAGGTTGTAAACCCATCAATAACTTTAAGTTGCTTCTTTATCTACGTTCCGTTCCGGGCTTCATCTTTTGATTTACCTGTAAATCAGGCCATGGCAACAGCAACAAATGTCTCAGACACTGAGCGGCTTAAACAGTATATCTGGGACCTGAAAAAGATCAAGCAGCGGCCACTGTGGCTAAAGCTTCTTTTGCCCCTGCTACTTACTGCCCTCGCCAGTTATTTTACATTTCATTTGTTTGAATCCGTAGGACGGCGTGTGCCGTTCATGCTTTATTTTGGAACAGTTATGATAAGCGCCTGGTATGGCGGGTGCAGGTCGTCTTTATACGCCACGCTTTCAACAATGGTCGCAGCACTGATTTTTGTACACCCCTTTAATTTAACGGTCATTACAGTGTATGTGCTGGAAGCTCTGTTCATTACGATGCTCATTTTTATTATTGAATTAAAACAAGCCAGGATCAGCGAAAGCGAAGAAAAGTTCAGGGCTATCATCGAACAGGATTCGGAAGGGTTCTTCATGGTTGATGAGGATGCTAATGTGATTTTGGCAGGACCGTTACACGAGGGTATTTTGGGGTACAGCAACGAAGAATTCAAAGGCAGCAACATCTTCAACCTCATTCACCCTGAAGAAGTTGCAAGGTTTAAATACGATTTCTTAAAACTGCTGCTCCGTGGCACCGGTTACCACATTTTTGTACAACGCCTGCTCACCAAAGACGGCCGGTGGATTTGGGCTGAAGCCTGTGTGACCAATTTGCTGTGTGACCCACGCATTAAAGCACTGATTTTTCATTATCGGAATATCAGCGAAAGGGTGGAACAGGATAAAACGCAGGAAGATTTTGTTCACATGGCCTCCCATGAACTTAAAACACCCATAACATCGCTAAAAGGCTTTTTGCAGCTGGTTAAGAGCAAGCACAAGAAGGAAGGCCGCTTAACAGATATTCACCTCATTGAACGGATGGAAATTCAGCTGGACAAATTGCTCGGACTGATTGAGGACATGCTGAACATGACCCGTATCAAGGCCGGGGAGTTATATTATCATTTCGAATGGTTTGACTTGGTCGCCTGTGTTCAGGAAGTTACCGAAGCCATACAGGCCACAACAGACACGCACCGGCTCAACGTTACCGCTTCAGGAACTTTGTCGGTACACGCCGATCGCGACCGCATAAGCCAGGTGATTACCAACATGATCACTAATGCCGTCAAATATTCTCCTGCCGCTGACAGTGTTGAGATCACCATCGAGCAACAACAGGACTTTGCACGTATAGAAGTGCAAGACAAGGGGATAGGTATCCCTGAAAGTAAGCAGAAAAAGATATTTGAACGCTTTTACAGGGTAGAAGGCGAGGCACGGAACAACTTTCGCGGCCTGGGCCTGGGCCTATATATATCGCAGGAGATTATCCGGCGACACGGCGGCCGGATGGGCGTAAGCAGCCAGGAGGGAGAAGGTTCAGTGTTTTGGGTTACACTGCCTTTAAAAACTACCAAAGTTGGCCGGAGGATTTTCTGACAAAAACTGGTTAAGTATCATCCGTCATGCCATTCTCATATCGTGGGCTAATTATCTGTGATTTGTCAAAACTATATAGTTAATTGGAATATCGGAAAAAGTCGATATATCTTTGACTTATGGATCAGTTAGAAATCTTTAAAGCCTTATCAAACAAAACCCGTTTGCAAATTTTACATTGGTTAAAAGAACCTGAGAGATATTTTCCACCTCAGGAGCATGAAGATATACACCAGGTAGGTGTTTGCGTCGGCCAGATTCAGCAAAAGGCAGGTTTAAACCAGTCAACAATTTCGGAGTATTTATCCATACTGCAAAAGGCGGGTTTACTTAAATCTACACGAATAGGCCAGTGGACCTATTATAAAAGAAATGAGGAGGCTTTTTTAACATTAAGCCAATTCATTACAGAAGAAATATAGCATATAACAAAATACAACATATGAGTACAGCAAATTTGTTCAAACCGTTTAGTTTGAAATCGTTAAATATTAAAAACCGCATTGTAATGGCGCCTATGACGCGCTCTTTTTCTCCGGATGGTATACCAACCCAGGATGTTGCGGCTTACTACGCCAAACGTGCCGCGGGTGATGTTGGGTTGATATTGTCTGAAGGGACAGTAATTGATCGCGTTTCCTCGTCTAATGATGCAAACATTCCTCATTTTTATGGTGAGAAGGCATTAGCTGGCTGGCAAAACGTTATCAATAATGTACACCGCGAAGGCGGCAGCATGGGGCCGCAGATTTGGCATATGGGGATAATGGACAACCATCATTCCGGATGGTTACCTTCACAGCCTTTTGAGGGACCTTCAGGTATCCTTCGTCCGGGTATAACAAACGGTAATGCAATGACAACGGAAGATATTGAAAATGCCATTTTAGCCTATGGTCGCGCAGCTGCAGATGCTAAAAGGCTTGGTTTTGATTGTGTAGAGATTCATGGAGCGCACGGTTATCTGATAGACCAGTTTTTTTGGGACGTGACAAATAAGCGCACAGATAGTTATGGCGGAAAAACAATTATTGAGCGGAGTAAATTTGCTTTGGAGGTAATTAAAGAAGTACGCAGGCAAGTAGGCGATGATTTTACCATTATTATGCGCTTATCGCAATGGAAATCAATTGACTATACTCATAAGTTAGCTGCAACTCCTGCAGAGATGGAAGCTTGGCTACAGCCTATGGCAGATGCCGGTGTTGACATATTCCATTGTTCGCAACGTCGTTTCTGGGAGCCCGAGTTTGAAGGTTCTGATCTTAATTTTGCCGGATGGGCTAAAAAGCTTACTGGTAAAGCAACCATTACTGTAGGATCGGTAGGATTATCAGGAGAGTTTCTTGCTGCCTTCAGAGGAGAGAGCTCCGAGCCAAGTTCCCTGACTGAACTGTTACGCAGGATGGATCGTGGAGATTTTGACCTGGTTGCCGTAGGCAGGCCCTTACTGGCTGATGCAGCCTGGGTGCAAAAGATTCGTGAGAACCGAACCGGCGAATTAAAAGGTTTCTCTAAGGAAGCACTAGCTGAGCTGTTGTAAGTTCACTTATAAGCTGTATTACTGAAATAAGTGATACATGATTCTTAAAAATTAAGTTAATAATAGGGCTTCCTGTGAGATGGAAGTCCTATTTTTTTGTTAAATATTCTTATCTTGGTTTGGGCCAACCAAGCCTATTCACCATGGCGAAAAATAAAACTACAGAAACCTCCCAAAGCGTTGTCGATTTTTTAAATACCATAACTGACAACGCTAAACGTGTAGATAGTTTCCGCCTGATGGAAATTATGAAAGAAGCAACCGGTTTTGAACCTAAAATGTGGGGCAGTGCAATTATTGGTTTTGGCAGCTATCATTATAAATATGCCAGCGGCCATGAAGGTGATTCGCCAAAAGCTGGTTTTTCTCCCCGAGCAAAAGAATTCTCCTTATACTTAGCACAAAACTATACGGGAAAGGAATTATTAATGCAAAAATTAGGTAAGCACAGGTCGGGAGTAGCATGTGTATACATTAGAAGATTGGCCGACATTAATGAAGATGTTTTGCATGAAATGATAGTTGCATCCATCCAGTAAAATATAACCTAATAATATTCCTATAAGTTGTTTTATAACTCTGTTTGTGTATATTTAAGTGTTGATTTTCAGTAGATAAATTGATGTCAGCTTCGATATTCCTATTATTTCTCTACACATTTTATTGAAATTTTCATGGAAAATGCCAAAACCAAAAATATTGTATTTGTAACCGGCGCATTTGTAAGCAATACTTGTTGGGATGAATGGCGCAGGTACTTTGAAAGTAAAGGCTATACTACAGTAGCACCGGCCTGGCCTTTTAAAGATGGAACAACACAGCAACTGCGCGACAGGCAACCTAATGATACTGATCTTGCGGCATTAACTTTAACAGAATTAATAGACTATTACGCAAGTATAGTAAGTTCAAACGCTGAAAAGCCCATTGTAATTGGGCATTCATTAGGTGGGCTAATAACCCAAATTATTCTTAACCGTGATTTGACCGCTAAAGCTGTAGCCATACATTCGGTACCTACATTGGGTGTATTTCCGTATGAGTTCTCTTTTCTCAAGGCCGGCTGGAAATCATTGGGTTTGTTTACTTCAATTAAAAAAACATACCTTATGTCATTTAAAGATTGGCAATACGCCTTTGTTAATACAATGCCTTTAGAAGAGCAAACAGCAGCTTATGCAACGTTTACTATACCCGAATCTAAAACAGTAGCCAGGGGAGGTTTAACTGCGGCGGCAAAGGTTGATTATGAAAAAGCGCATGCACCATTATTGCTCACATCTGGCAGTACAGACAATATTATTCCTGCGCATTTAAACAATCGCAACTATAAAAAATATGTGCCTAATGGTTCTGTTTTAGATTACAAGGAGTTTAAGAACCGTAATCATTTTGTATTAGGCCAGCCTGGTTGGGAAAAAGATGCTGATTATATATTGAATTGGTTAAGCCGTAATTAATTCAAAAATATGCGTGCTATTCAATTTTAAAGCAAATAAAGAGCCTTGTAAAATATTTTTTTACAACTAAACTTTTGCAAATGAATTGGTTAGAACGGGGTCTTTAGATTCTTTAAAAAAAAATTTGCAGCACTTACTAAAAAAGCTACCTTTGCAATCCCAATCGGGATGTAGCGTAGCCCGGTATCGCGCCACATTTGGGATGTGGAGGCCGCAGGTTCGAATCCTGCCAT
>JAQBNY010000114.1 GCA_028288315.1 Mucilaginibacter sp. | reverse complement strand
CCCCATCAACCAATACTATAAGCTTACCGTTTGAGTGCATTTTAACATCCACCAAAAACAGATTAGGCATATCGGCAATTTTCTCTTCTACCAGCTCTGTTACCCTTTTTTCAATATTCATTATCGTATGTTTTTCCTTTTATCCTGATAACTAACAGGACGGATGATAATTTGATTGATAAAATAAAAGAGGGGACAAATAGCCCCCTCTTTTGAATTCAGTTACAAATGTACGAAATATTTTTTATTCCAAAGGCTTATTGCTTAAAAATCAAATCAGTAAAATGGGTCCTGCCGGGTTGTGTACGCCCTTTTATATAATCTGCCAGGGTTGAGCCTTCACCCAGGCGGTAATTGCGTACAAAGTAAACCTGCCCCGCAACAAAAGGCGTATCAGGCGTAAAAATCACCGCGTTATCTTTAAGCTCGTACCTGCCTGGTTGTTCGGGCTGATAGTTTTTCATATCCGTATCCCTCGGCATCCGGTAAACCGGTATAAGGCTTTGCCATTCCTCTGTTGATGAATCGCGACCTATCTCCTGCATCACCGCGTAATTCAACCCTCTAAACTCAATAGATTGCTTGTTATTAATTAGCCTGATCTTTACCGCAGCAGGGTGCTTTGCCGGGGTGCAGGCAAGGGAGAGTAACAAAAGCACGACAGATATTTTTTTCATTTTGTGTTCATTTAGCTGACTCATCCCGCGGCACTATAAAATTACTTACTCTTTAACGTTTCTTCAAACAGTTTGTATATACGGCTATATTCATCTGTCCAGCTGCTGGGTTGTACAAAGCCGTGGTCTTCTACCGGGTATGGAGCAAGCTCCCAGTTGCCTTTATGCAGCTCTATTAACCGCTGACTTAGCCTAACAATGTCCTGGAAATTCACATTCTGATCTACCATGCCATGTGCCATTAGCAAGTGGCCTTTTAATCCGTCGGCAAAATAAATAGGCGAACTTTGGCGATAGGCCTTTTCATCATTATAAGGCTCATTCAATATGTTTGATGTATAACCGTGATTATAATGTGCCCAATCTGTTACCGAACGTAAACCTGCACCGGCGGTAAAAACATCAGGCTGGGTAAACAAAGCCATCAAGGTGATGAAACCACCATAAGAGCCGCCATATAAACCTACATGCTTAGGATTTACGCCATATTTTTCAACCAATAGCTTTACACCATCCACTTGGTCGGTCAGGTCAGCACCGCCCATGTGGCGGTAAATACCGGTGCGAATGTCACGGCCATAGCCCGCGCTGCCTGTGTAGTCAATATCCAAAACGGTGTAGCCATTATCAACCAGCATATTATTAAACATATACTCACGGAAATAAGTGCTCCACCAAAAGTGAACATTTTGCAGATAACCCGCGCCATGTACAAATACTACAGCAGGCTTTGCCGGATCGGGATTTTTAGGCAGATATAAACGCGCGTAAATATCTTTGCCATTACGATTTTTAAAGCTGATGACCTCGGGCTCTTTCCATGGGTATGATTTAAATTCTTCGCTTACTGAATTGGTTACCTGTACTGCTTTTGTGCCTGGTGTATTGGGTTGCAGATACAGTTCCCATGGTTTGTTGGAGTATGAATAACGGACAGCCAGCCATTTTTCATCAGGTGAAAGCTCTATCTCGTTGCCGCCCTTCATAGAGGTTAGTTTAACCGGTGTACCGCCGCTTACCGGAATACGGTAAAAATGGGTAATACCCGGATGCTCAATGTTTGCAGTAAAGTAAAACGTTTTTTTATCATTCGACAGCTGCAGCGTTTGCACTTCCCATTTACCTCTGGTGAGCTGTTTTTTCTCGCCGCTTACTATGTCAATTAAATACAGGTGCGAGTAACCATTGGCTTCGCTTTGGTAATAAAAATGCGTGTTATCTGTATAACCTAAACTTCCGCCTGCAAAGTTGTTTATTCCGGGACCACCTATCCAGGCCTCATCGCGCTGGCGATCAAGTAGTGACAGTTTACCGGTTACCGGATTAAGCTTCATTATCCAGCGGTCCTTATTATCTTGTGACTCTACAACTACTACCGCATTTTTACCGTCCTCGCTCCAAAATGTAGCGCTAATATCTACCTTGCGGTCGGCATTTGCTTTTTTGCGGTCTTCCAGCTGTTTAGGGTAATCCTTTACATAGTCGGGCAGATCTTTTATGCCGGGAATATCTTTTGTATTGATGCTGTAAACAGTGTCTCGCTGTTTATCCAAAATGTAGCTTACAGATGTAGATTGCGGGCTGCCTACCTTTGTGCGGTTCGGAATATCTTCGGTATAGCCCGATGAGGTTACATAATTTGGCACAATAGTGCTTTTGGCACCATCTGCAGCCTGGGTTAAACGATAAGTAACATACCTGCCATCCGGACTTAACTGTGTAGCGCCTACCCTTTTGTCGCCAATGTTTATTTCTTTCAGCTTATCGGCCTGCAGCATTTTACGCTCTGCCGAATCCAGCTTTTTATCCTTGTCATTAACTTTAATAATATCAAACAGTTCCATTTGCTGGTTCTTTAGCCAGCGTTCCTGCTCGTTGTCTGCTTGCCCGTCCCCGGTTGTACCTCCTCTTCTTCCACCACCTGCTGCAGAACCTCCGGAAGTAGCGGATTTTATAAAGTTAGTGAGCTGCACCAGTTCGCCCTTGCCTAATTTAAGGGCGAACAGGTTATTATCATTTGTGAAGATAATGCTGCTTTCATCACCGCTAAAGGTTGGGTTAGTTTCCCTATCGGCTGTATTGGTGAGCTGTACTATCTTTCCTGATTTTAATTCAAGAAGATATATATCGCCATTCTTTTCAAAAGTTTTTAGCGTGTGTTTTCTGTTCCATTTGCCATTGTCGGGCGTCAATGCTTTCCTGTCGGCGATACTTACCTTTTTTGGCTTAATATTTACAGTAGTAATGTTGTATAATTCACTACGTTCGGCTTTATCGGGGTTCCAGTTAAAGTAAACCTTCTTACTGTCATTGCTCCATTGGATGTTTGACGGCGAAACGCCCATCCATTTAGGATCACGCATTATTTTTTCAACAGTCAGCACCTCCAGTTTTTGGGCCGATGCGCCTGTAAATACGAGCAGTAATAATGGGGTAAAAAGTTTTTTCATATAAATTGATCAAAGAAAAGGCTATTAGCTGGTGCAATTTAACAGTTTAAGTAATATTAGTATTTTTAAAGATTGGATTGTTACAAATGGAAATAAAAGGCACCAGACTCACATCGATATTAAAAGATCCCGTAGTAAAAACAACCAGATATTGGACGAGCATGTATATGCGGCTTATAAATCGTAATTTTATATTGGTAAAACCTACATTCAAACATGAAAAACATTAGATGTGCTTTATTCATATTCAGCATAATGCTAGTTGCAATAGCATCATGCGTTAACAGCAACACACAAGCCAGGTTGGCAACTGCCGATTCATTAAGCAAACAAGCCACTATGCTTTCGTTAAATAAAAAAATGGTAGCTGAGTTTTACCAGGAGTTTTTTGGCGATAAAAACATTGCCGCGCTTGATAAATACCTTACCCCAAATTATATTCAACACAACCCCGGCTTGCCTGATGGCAGGGAAGCTTTAAGGCAAGGTGCAACCGTATGGTTCAAAGGCGCGCCAAAAACAAAAATTGATATACAACACCTAAGCGCCGATGGCGACCTTGTTTATATTCACACTAAAAGTAAAATGGGTGATAAAACAAGTTCAGTGATTGATATCTTTCGGATAGAGAACGGCAAAATAGCCGAGCACTGGGATGTGATACAGGAAGTGCCGGAGAAATCAGCCAATCCGCACCCCATGTTTTAAGTTAGTTAAACATCTGATTGACGACATGCTTAAATGATCTGCATGTTCGCTATAGATCCTTCACTATCGTTCAGGATGACAAATTAATAAACCCTTCTATATATTTCCTTTACCATACCCCTTGGGTCGAACGAAAGGTTAACAGCTGAAGATACGGCTATACCATAAATTCCGGTCTTTATCAAAGGTTCAACGTCTTTTAACTGTATACCACCAACTGCTATTACAGGAATATCTATAGGTTGCCTTTCTAATTGACGATAGCCTTCATAACCCAGTAGCGGTTTGTTGTTGGGCTTGGTATCCGTATGAGCAAAAGGGCCATAGCCGCAATAATCAACTACTCCGGAATTTTGTATCCTTAACAGCGCTTCAATATTTGTAGCAGATGCCCCTAAAGTTTTTTCATCAGTAATTGCTTCTCGTATGGCGGCAAAATCTGCATCACAATCTTCTATATGTACACCTTGTGCATCTACTTTATCCAGTAAATGATAATGGTTAGTGAGGATAAGCGTTGCACCCCAATCATCACAAATGGAAGCTATCTGATGAATTTCTGGTATTAATTCATCATCTCTTTTACTCATGCAACGGTACTGTATCCAGTTAGCGCCTGCCTCACAAGCTATCTGTACCTGTTCAATATGGCTGCGGTTGGGCATATCCTGCGTGAGGTAATGGAATTTGGAGATGTATTTTTTCATAGCATGTTTATTTAACCACAGAGGACACAAAAAAGTAACAAAGGGCACAAAGATCGTCACTCAATCTCTGTGCCCTTTGTGGTAATTTATTTGACTAATACCTACTTCAATACTTCGCCAATTGGATGGCCTATGTTGCCGTTTGGTGCTTGTATATGTAATAGTGCTGCTACGGTTGCTGCAATATCTGTCATGTAAGTTTCGCGTACAAGGCTGCCATGCTTAATGCCCCAGCCCATAAACACTAACGGAATGTGCGCATCATATGGGTTCCAGGTACCATGTGTTGTGCCTGTTGCACCGTGGCCCGAGTACCATCCGGGTTTTAAAATAACCTGGATGGCTCCGCTACGCTCAGCATTGTAACCATTTTGGATCCGCGAACGCAGGTCTTCAGGAACAGTGCTTGATTGTGCCTTTTGCATATCAACGGCATAAGCAATTTCAGGCTGTTTTTGCAGGTAGTTGATACAATCCTGTTTCAATGCCTCACTGTTAATGTTTTCATTGGTGATGATTGCATTATTAAAATTAACCTGGTAATTGTTAAAGCTTAGC
>JAQBNY010000047.1 GCA_028288315.1 Mucilaginibacter sp. | reverse complement strand
AATGTAAAGGATCAGATATACACTTTTACCTGGGATGGCGAGAAGCAAAACGCCAAGTTGGTAGCCATTAAAGAGAATAAATTGGTCCGTTTTAAATGGATTGACGATGAGCCGCAATGCTATTTTGAGATGGAAATTCTTCAGGATGAACTTACCAATGATGTGGCTTTGAGCATAACCGATTTTGCCACGGAAGATACTATTGCAGAGCGTAAGCTAATATGGGACAACCAGATAGATTACCTGATAAGTACGCTGGGCGCTTAAACATTAATTTCCTTATTTTTGTATCATGAAACACTATGTGCATAACAATTATTTGCATACGTGGCCGTTTCTTCCGTGTATACAAATGCCCTAAATGAAAAAAATACATCTCTTATTACTTAAATCATTTATAAGGCCCTTTATAGTCACCTTATTGATAGTGATGTTTGTGCTATTGATGTTATTTTTATTTAAATACATTGATGATTTAATAGGCAAGGGGTTTAAATGGTATATCATACTTGAACTGATGATGTACAATTCGGCCACAAACCTTGCAATGGCGTTACCATTATCCGTTCTCCTCTCATCTATTATGACTTACGGTAGCCTGGGAGAAAATTATGAGCTGGTAGCTATTAAATCGGCAGGAATATCATTGCGTAGGGCTATGTACCCAATGATGGTAGTTGTTTTTGTGATAAGTATAGCAGCCTTTATGTTTTCAGACTATATGCTGCCGGTAGCTAATCTAAAATATTACTCTTTACTGTATGATGCCCGTAAACAAAAATCGGCCGATCTGATACCTGAGAATATTTTCAGCAGCCGTTTCCCGAGAACAACTATAAGGGTTAAGCGAAAAGATCCCGATGGGCAAACACTATATGGCATTATGATTTATCAGCATGGGAATATTGATGCTAATCATATTGTTACTTTCGCAAAGTCGGGAATGATGTATCGTACTAAGGATGATCTTTTCCTTGTTTTGAAACTAAAGGATGGGATAAGGTATGAAGAATCTCCGGGCGAGGTAAATTATAACCAACGCCAGCGATTAACCCGTTTCCGCTTTAAAGAAACAGAACAGCGGTTTGACCTTTCAGAGTTTAAAATGACAAGGACAAATGAAAATGAATTCAGGCAAGCTTCAATGATGATGAATTTAAGGCAGCTGCAGCATTATATTGATTCGGCACACAGAAACGTGGATAGCAGTATAAGCGTTAATTATAGGTTAATTGTACCTAATATTAGATACTTTATACTTCCAAAAAGCTCTAAAGCGGTCAAAAAACCGATCCCTGCCGATAGTTTACTAGTGCATGCCATAAACGACAAGATTAATGCATTTAATAATGCATCGAGCGAGGTGCGCCAGATACAGGATGCATTAAAATTGCGTACTAATAATTATAAAGACACTACAAAAAGTATTCGCAGGTATATAATGGAGTATCAGAAAAAGTTCACCTTGTCTGCAGCATGTATTGTGTTGTTCCTGATAGGCGCCCCATTAGGAGCTATTATCCGTAAAGGTGGATTAGGCTTACCGGTTGTGGTTTCGGTTATTTTTTTCCTGGTTTATTATATAATTGGCACCATTGGCGAAAAATCTGCCAAGGAAGGTAATTTGTCGCCGTTAATTGGTGCCTGGGTAGCTATAGCAGTATTATTTCCTATCGGGTTATTTCTTAGTTACAAGGCCGCTACCGACTCCGCTTTATTTGACGTAGAAATGTATAAACGCTTCTTTAAGCGTATTCGTTTTCGTAAAGAGGTTTAATACCACATATTTAATACCATATAGTTTTACAAAATACCGACCTTTACCATTTAATTATCATATAAATTTGTTGCAATATCAGCAAAGTGAAATTCAATAGCTGATCCTCAAACGTAAAAAAAATGCTGAACACCATATCGGAAGCGATTGAAGCTATAAAAGCAGGTAAAACCATAATTGTTGTTGATGACGAAGATCGTGAGAATGAGGGTGATTTTTTAACCGCTGCACGTAATGCTACGCCAGAGACCATAAATTTTATGGCGCGTTATGGCCGTGGATTAGTTTGTGCCCCTATAACTAAAAAACGAGCGCAAGAGCTTGAACTTGAACCAATGGTAAGCAAAAATACCACTTCGCATGAAACCAATTTTACGGTTTCTGTTGATTTGCTTGGTAACGGTTGCACTACCGGTATATCTGCAACTGATCGTTCAAAAACTATATTGGCTTTAATTGATTCTACAACAAAGCCGGATGACCTGGGCAGACCCGGACATATTTTTCCGCTTATTGCTAAAGATGGAGGGGTATTAAGGCGTTCCGGGCATACAGAAGCGGCTATTGATCTTTCGGTATTAGCCGGTTTTGAGCCTGCAGGCGTTATATGCGAAATAATGAAGGAGGATGGCGATATGGCCCGTTTGCCGGAATTACTTGCGATGGCCAAAGAGTTTGATCTTAAAATTGTTTCTATAAAAGACTTGATCGCTTACCGTTTAGATACAGAATCATTAGTTAAAAAAGAAGTATCTGTAAAGATGCCTACTGAGTGGGGCGATTTTGATATGATTGCTTATACGCAGCTTGATACCGGCGAAAACCATCTTGCACTTGTAAAAGGCGAGTGGAAACCTGATGAACCGGTTTTAGTGCGCGTGCACAGCTCATGTGTTACCGGCGACATTTTTGGCTCATGCCGATGTGATTGCGGCCCACAGTTGCATAAGGCAATGGAGATTATTAGCAAAGAGGGTAAGGGCGTAATTGTTTATATGAATCAGGAAGGCCGTGGCATTGGGCTAATAAATAAGCTAAAAGCTTACCATTTGCAGGAAAATGGCTTGGATACCGTTGAAGCCAATATTAAACTGGGTTTCCAGATGGATCAGCGCGATTACGGTATAGGCGCCCAAATATTGCGTAGCCTGGGTATTTCAAAAATGCGTTTATTAACTAATAATCCTAAAAAACGTGCAGGGCTTATTGGTTACGGATTAGAGGTAGTTGAGAACCTGCCAATAGAGATAGCATCAAACCCACATAATGAAGCTTATTTACGTACTAAAAGAGATAAAATGGATCATGCAATAATGCGTGAACATTAATCGTCTTTTTCATCATCATCCGGGCCACGGGTTACTATTGGCTTGGTGGTAGTTGCTGCCGGTGTAGGTGCTGGATTTACTGGTACCTTATTGCGCCTTCCCTGCCTAAACATATTTCTTATAAATTCGCCAAAAGTGTCAAAATCGCGCTGGTAAACTAACCCAATACCGTTTACATATTGCACAATTAAGTTATCTGTAATGGTATTTAGAGTAGTGCTATTCAATGCGCGGTAAGAGTACTTTACACGCAGATTCCCGTCCTTGCGGATGAGGTATTGCATCTCAAAATCTTTAGTCAGATTCCTGAAATCGGTATTAAGTAAACTTTGTTGTGTGTTAAACAAATCGCTAGTGCCGGTATTTGAATAAACGTTTCCGTTAAGCTGCAGGCGGTCGTTAAAAAGCCTTATACCTAAACTGGCATCATTAAGAGAGCGGATGTTTAAATCAAGGCCTTTAACGTTTGATTGTGATATAAAGCTGTTAAGTTTATTAAATGCAAACTCACTTACGGCCTCACCCGCAGTACCTAATACCTGGGTGCTTAGGTTGTTACCCGTACCCGATGCAAAACTACGCCTTACAATGATGCTTAGAGCCTGTTGGCTGCGGTTATTATTGTCAGACAGGTAAGTAACCAGGTCATCCTTAATAGAGGGCTCTACCGGGAAATTAAAGTTAAAATCAATATTTGGATGTAATAACGATTTGGTGATCAGTAATTCGGCCTGTACTAAAACTTGCTTTGCCCCAAATGGTGATTGTAAACCTGCCGCCGTATATAGCGGTGCAATATTTGTACGTACTTCATATAGCGCCTTTAGGTTTATCTCGGCATTAGATGGGTTCCCCGTCCACCGTATGGTGCCACCCTGGCTAACCGTAAAGTTTTTACTGATAAAATCTTTAGCTGTAAATTCAAATTTACCGGTGGTGATCAGGAAATCACCAAACATCTCAAAATCGCCCAGGCTATTTATATTTAGCTTAAGATTTCTTGCCACACCGCTGCCTTCTAAATTGCCATAATCTGTAGCTATTTTTACAATTGTTTTTTCATCAATCGTTAAATCGAAATTAAGAGTGACACCGTTAAATGCATGAACTTTGTTAACAGCCTTTTGAGTAGTATCGTTATGGTTTACAAAACGAATAAAATCATAATCAACAGCAGTAACAGATGAGTTTAACGGTATATTAAATATTGTTCCTTCCTCTGTGGTGGCTTTAATGTCTATTTTCATATTATCCACCGGCCCGGTAAAGCTAAATTTACCAGTGCCGTAAGCTACTCCATAATAAATATGGTTGTCTTTAAATGTGGTGTTAAGGGCCATCAGGTTCTCTGCATCCAGGGTAATATTAAGGGTTGGGTTTGATATATTGTTAAGGTCCACTTTGCCATTGGCTTCGCCTTTGCCACCTTTGTAATCTTTCAGCACCATTTTATCAATATTAATAACGCTGTTAGTTACACTCAATTTTTCATTAACAGTATAACTGGTTTTTAAATAATTTACTGTAACACCTGTATTGTTCAATGATAGATCGCCGTTTAATGATGGGCTTGATGGCTTGCCCGACAGCTTGAGATTTGCAGAAATAGTTCCTTTAAGGTTTGATACCAAATCTTTTACAAATGGCTCAAATATGATGGCCTCTGTTTTATCCATTTTTACGTCAAAATCAAGATTATCATCAGTGCCTTTTTTGCCGAGGAGATAAACACCGGCTATATTCATTGTCTCTAAACCATGGTTGGTAATATTCAAGTTAGCTTTTGCTGCTTCACGTGCATTATCAAGGGTCGATTTTATTTTTACATCGCCAACCAAAGTTTTGTTCATCATTAGCGAATCGACACTTAAGTTGGCATCCACCCCCGGCGATTTTACTATTGAACTTAATAGCACATTACCATTTAATGAACCCTTAAGCAATACTCCTGATGTTTTTGTAAGTTGATTTAGGGTGGCCATGCTAAATTTTTCAAAGGTTACTTTTAGTATATCGTCAGGATTATCAGATATAAGGCCGCTTACTTTTACTTTTTGCTTACCATTTGAAAGTTCAAAACCCGATACCTGGGTTTTGCCATCATCCAATAAACGAATCCTCACCTGATCCTGTATTTTCCATTTCTCGTGTTCAAGTACTACATCAGATGGTAATATTTTTAGCTTAGCAGTGGTGTCGCGCCCAAATTCAACCAGCCCGTAAAGATCAAGTTGGTTGGCAGCATCTTTATCAGATAGCTTTACGTTAAAGTTTAAACTATCGTTCTTTAAAAAATTAGTTATGTTGATGTTTCTAATGAATAGGCTATCCGTTAAATCAACTTTACTTAAGGATAAGTTTAAACCCAGCAGATTATCGCTGGTGTTTTCATCAACTATAAAATCATGAAAAACTATTTTACCCAGTTTTATAGTTTTAATGTATCCGTTTAATGTAGCTGTTTTGTTTTCCGAGTTAAATTTACCTACAAACGTTCCCTGTTCCGGTATCTTTAGATCAGGCATAAACATGGCTGTCAAAGGATCAAGGTTTTTAAGTGTAAGAGTAAAATCGAAGTTCTGCGGTTTAGGTGGATTTATATCAGTTTTTAATGATGGAATGTACTTTTTGGCGATAGTTTTATAATAAGAAGGCAATGTAGCCAAGTCAAAGCTGCCTTTTATACTAGCGTCGGCAATGTCAGATTTTAAAGAAATAGTCCTGTCGTTACCCTTGCCATTTGCGTTTAATGATAAAGTATCAACAACATAATCGCTCTTTGGATTAATGACCCGTATATTGGTAAGTAGTATTCTTCCGTCCAGGTTTTCCAGGCTATTACCAGAGAAATTGGTGTTTATTTTAGTGTTAAATGTAATAGTATCCTTTAGTAGTTTTAACTTATTAAGCCTGGCGGTATTTATGGTTCCTAAAAAATTATATACCGGCAATGTAGGATTAAGGTTAACGCTTCCGGTAAGGTTAAGCTTTAAATTCTGATCATTTATAGTCAATTTACCGGTTGCGGTTTTATTAGCAAAGCCGCCGTTAAAAACCAGGTTGGCATAATTATATCCTTTAAAGTCAATTCTATCAACCTTGGCATCACCTTTTATAGCCAGGGTTTTAAGATTATCGCCGTGGCCCGTTACATTTGCTGATAAGGTGGCGCGGCCAATTGTTTTATCATCAAGCAGTGCACCCAAATCAAAGTTTGATGTTTTTACTTTGCCACTGTAGCTTGGCACACCGGCTTTGTTTATTTTAAGGTTAATATCCGGATCAAAGCGGCCCAGTTTGGTTTTAAATGTACCAAATGCTACAAAATCGTTTTGCAAGCCAGTGAACCTGCCGGTAAAGTTTATATTTCCAAACTCATCTACAATTTCAGGAACATGCTGGTTGTTTTTCCCAGTAAAATGGCTGTACAAATAATCAAGGTCTTTTTTGTTGGTAGCTATTTGATCAAACTTTAGTTGCAGAAAAGTATTCTCCCAATCGGGCAGGCCTGTTAAATGAAAATCTCCTTTAATAAAAGTGGCTTGTGCGGCTGTTATGGTAAGGTTGGTAGCTCTTAAATTATTTACCAATCCTCGTATGCGCCCATCAACACCCAGTTCGAAATTTATTTTACCTAACGAGGGGGTAAAGTAAGCTATATCTTTTGATGAAAGGTGCGACGATTTAAAATCAGCATCCATGTTTACCTTATTCTCTATATTATTAAAATCGTTAAACGATTTAAACTTCATCCTGAAAAAGTTACTTATGTTGGAGTTAGGCGTTAGTATATTCAGGCTTTGAAGCAGTATCTGGTTAGTATCAATAGTAGCATTGCTATTAAAGTTCTTTAAAAAGAATCCACTTTTTTCGCGTAAGGTTAATCCGTTTATACGAGCCTTGAACAGATGATTTTTCAAGTCCATATTGCGCACAATAGTGCTAAAATGGCTAACATCAATATCATCAAAATTCACTCCGCTTATAACTGTATCGCGTAATTTATTCTTGTATTTAAAATGAAAGTTATTAATGGCTATCTTTTGGAAGGTTAGTGTCCAGGGTTGGCTTTTCTTTGTAGTAGTATCGCCCGAGTTGAAATAATCAATCACAAACTTAAGATTAGTAGTGCTATCCTTTAGTTTTTTGAGATAGAAGGAGCCATTATCCAACTGGATAGATTCAAAATGTATAACCTTTTTTTTGATGCTATTAAAAACGGAAAAACCAGTAAGTTGAACAGCGAGTTTGGGGGTACTTAGTAGCGTGTCTTTTTGTTTATCTAAAACGTACAAACCCTCAAGCACCACAGATGAAAAGGGTACAATTTTAAGACGCTTAATATCTACAGTAGTGTTAAGTTCCTTTGATAAATAAGCGGTTGCTTTTTTTGCTGCCCAGGTTTGTACCGGTTCGTACTGAATAAGCACCAACAAGGCGCTAACCAGCAACAAAATTATCAACACGACTCCTAACGCTATTTTGAATACTTTTTTAATAACTTTGTGGTTTAATTAAGTTCAAAAGTAAAATCTTAAAACGCTTAAAGTGTTTTACTTCCTTAATATATTTTACACTCAAAAGGTAAGTCTTTTTTTGACTTTTAATTTAACAAAATGCCCGTAATATTAGGAATCGAATCTTCATGTGATGAAACATCAGCGTCTGTTTGTGTTGATGGTGTGATATTAAGCAATGTTATTGCCAACCAAACCATTCACGAAGCTTACGGTGGTGTAGTCCCTGAACTTGCCTCAAGGGTTCATCAGCAAAATATTGTTCCTGCGGTACAACAAGCATTATTGAACGCAAAAGTAAACAAAAATGATATTGATGCAGTAGCTTTTACACGCGGACCGGGACTTTTAGGATCTTTATTAGT
>JAQBNY010000040.1 GCA_028288315.1 Mucilaginibacter sp. | reverse complement strand
ACATCAAGCTAAAATCGCTTAAGGATAAAGAATACCTGGAGAATAACTTTATTATTATGTGTACCCGCAAAGGTGTTATCAAAAAAACATCTTTAGAGGCATATTCCCGTCCGCGTGCTAATGGTATCAATGCTATTAACATTAACGAGGGCGACTCATTATTAGAAGCTACTTTAACCACAGGCAGCAGTGAAATTGTGATGGCATTGCAATCTGGCCGTGCAATACGCTTTAACGAATCAACTGTAAGACCAATGGGCCGTACAGCAACAGGAGTGAGGGGTATAAGCCTTGATAGCGATAATGACGAGGTTGTTGGTATGATCAGTATTGATGATAAAGAAACTACCGTACTTGTTGTATCAGAAAAAGGTTATGGTAAACGTACCGATATTGATGACTATAGGGTAACTAACCGTGGCGGTAAGGGTGTAAAAACGCTTAATATTACTGATAAAACCGGAAAACTTGTTGCCATAAAAGGTGTTACTGATAAAGAGGATCTGATGATCATCAATAAATCAGGTATTATCATCCGTATTGCTATCAGCGAGTTACGTACTATGGGCCGTGCTACACAAGGTGTGAGACTAATTACACTTAAAGGTAATGACGAGATTGCATCGGTTGCCAAAATTGAGCATGATGATGAAGAGGAGTTAGATGAAGCAATTGTTGCAGAGGCTATTGAAGATAAAGCAATTGCTGAAGCTACAGATGCTGATATTGAAGCCGGTATTGATATGGAACTACCTATCCATCCGGACACTGAAATTGATACAGATGCAGCAGGAGAGAAGCCTGCTGACGAGGACGATATAACAGAAGAATAATTAATGAAGCATAGCCGTAAAATAGGGTTATTAGTTTTAGCGTTGTTTACTACATCTTTTGCTTTTGCACAAAAAGAAGCACTTAAGGTTGTAGTAAACAACCTTGCTTTTTATAAGCAAAAAAACGATCTTAAATTTTTAGCGAATGCAAAAAAATCTGCCGATAGCTTAATCGTAACCCGGTCTGATTCATCAGATATTGAGAAAAACGTATACAGGCTTATTGTAAATTCAAGTATTCTGTATACCGATTCATTGAACAAACTCAACCAACCCGAGGGTTTCCTTGATCAGACGGCAAATTTATATGATAAAATGTCGGCTAAGCAAAAGGCATATCAATACCAATCAGAATTAGATTACTCCAGGCGTTGTCTTACTAATGCTTATATACGAAAAGGGTTCTTTTTTACCCTTAATGGCGATTTTGCTAAAGCTTCAACATCATTTCAGCAAGCAAAAAAGTACTCACCAGATTTTAAGTCAATTAATTCATATATCGCTTTTGCAAGCAACAAACAGGGTAAGCTGCAGGATGCTGCAAAATATTATGGCAATTTAATTAACACTGATAGCACAAAAATTGAATATCTGGAGGCTGCTGCATCTGTATATAAATCAATGGGCGATACTGCAAAAGCATTACAGGTAATAAAAAAGGGAAGAAAATTGCTCCCGGCTGATAAGCAATTATTGCAGGATGAGGCGAATATTTATAATAACAAAAGAGACTATAAATCGTTAGAACCTTTATTGGGAGAGCTGATTGATAACAACAGCAACAATGCCGATGTTACATTTGTAGCAGCAAATTGCTATGATCATTTAAACGAATACGATAAAGCAGAGTCTTTATACCTGCGTACAATTGAACTGAACGGGGCAGCTTATGAGCCGGTACTAAATTTAGGGTTGTTATATTTTAAAAAGAGCACTTTGAAAAATAATGACAACGAAAAAAACATAACAAGTGCTATTTTATGGCTTGAAAAGGCAAATGAAATGTTACCTGGTGATAAAAAATGCCTTGAACTCTTGCAACTAGCTTATACCAAAACAGGTAATCAAAACCAATTGAAAAGAATTAACGACAAATTAGAACAGTTTACTAACTAACACACTATAAAAACATTTATCAGTATAGTATTGCTGATATTACACTATTACCATTAAAAACAACTACTAATGAAAATCAAATTTTTGATGACGGGTCTATTAGGCTTAATGACTGCAACTACTTTTGCACAAAAAGGAGAGTTGAGCAACGCGCAAAGCAACTATGATAAGTATGAAGCATTCAGATCAGCTCAGCCGGCATTAGCCATGCCAAGCCTAAACGCTGCAAAAACAGCTATTGATAAAGCTGCTGCTAATGAAAAAACAGCCACATTGCCACAAACTTATGCCTTAAAAAGCGCTATATATGCTTCATATGCACTTACTGATACAGTGCCAGCAACATCATTACCTTTGTTTAATGCTGCTAACGATGCCTTAAAAAAAGCAAAGGAAACCGATGCGAAAGGGGAATTTAAAAAGCTTACTGATAATGCTTATATTGTTTTAGCAAATTATCAATTAAACAAAGGGGTTAAAGAATACCAAACAGGTAAATTCGAGGATGCATATAAATCGTTTGATTATTACCGTCAAGCTGCACCTGAGGATACTACAGCTATTTATTATACTGGCCTTGCAGCTTTAAATGCAAAAAACTATGCTGCCGCAGCTGATAATTACAGCAAACTTGTAACCACCAAATATTCAGGCGCTGAGCGTATTTATAGTGACTTGACATCTATTTACCTGATGAATAAAGACACAGCAAGTGCTTTAAAAACAGTTACTGCAGCTTTGGCCAAATACCCTTCAAATTCTGATTTCAGAAGAAATGAAATTGCGATGAGCTTGCAGTTAGGTAAATCAAAAGAATTACTTGACAGAACATTGGCTGCTATTGCTGCGAATCCAAAAAACAAAGAGCTTTATTACTCTGCCGGATTGGTTTATATGATAAATGGTGATACAGAAGGAGAACAAGCTTTAAAAACAAAGGATGTAGCTGCAAAGAATGCCTTGCTATTAAAAAAATCACAAGATTTTACTAAAGCCGCAGAAATGTTCAAAAAAGCTATAGAAGTAGATCCAAACTACTTTGAAGCCAATATGAGCCTGGGTTATGTAGTTATTAGCCCGGCAATTGATATGTATAACGCTGCAGCTAAACTGCCTGCTACAAAACAAAAAGAATACGATGCAGCAATGACAAAGGCAAAAGCCCAGTTTGAAATAGCCAAACCATATTTGCTTAAAGCAGTTGAGCTTAATCCAAAATCGCCAGAGGCATTAAATAATTTGCTTACTTACTATAAAGGAAAGCAAGATGCTGTTAATATAGCTAAGATCAACAAACAGATAGCAGATCTTAAATAGGAGACATTATCATAAGCCCACATCTAATATGTGGGCTTATGATGTAAATTATTACTTAACATAATGTTAATTATGAGAAAAAAACCATTATGATTGCATTTAGGATATAATCATCAGCAATTTGTCAAGCATATGTGTTGTCCAAAACGAAATATACTATGTTAATAAAACGAATTGTATAGCCTTTTTAAATATTATTCCACATTATCCTGCATTCTCAATGCAAGTATTGCAAAATTTTCTACTACGTTATAAACATCGCCTAAGTGTACGCAATTTTTTAAAACACTGTTTATTAAGGACTGATTTCTAAATCCATTTAGTTTAAATAATTCCCTTTTCTCAATAGTTGTCGGTGGTTGCAATTCAATAAACATATCTATACGTCGTAACAATTCTGGAATTCCTTCTATATCATTTTTCTTTTGAGCAAGAATTTCATTTTGGAAATATTTTGGCCCAGCTAATATAATACCTGTATTATTTTTAACAGCATCTCGTAAGTCATGTAAACATAAACGCTGTTTATGATTAAGCTTTCCTGCTTCGTCAATTATTATCAGATGTTTACCTGACGATTGAGCCAAATAATATCCGATGCTTTCAATAATGCTGTATAAACTACTTGATCGATATCTATTACTCCATCCTGCCGCTTCTAAAATTTTGTTATAAAAATCTTTTGTTGACATCGTTTTTTTAACAGCCATATAATGAATATTTTTGTTTTCGCCTACAAAGTGCTCTAATGCAATACTTTTTCCATAACCTGGTTCAGCGACAATAGCACACATTCTAGAGAATTTTAAAGTTTCGTTACATATTTGTTTTATGGTAGAAAAGTTAGAACTCTCAATTAGTATTTTATTTCTAAAATTTAGAAGTAGGTCTAAATCAAAATCCTCGGGAGTGAAATTGTTATAATTTTCCATTACTTAATGAGTTTATTACTTCCTTGCACATAAAACATTTTTTCTAGTGAAATATTGAAATTAATGTTTTCTGCTTCGGCCCTCCTATCATCATTATTCATGACCTTTATAATCTTTGAAATTTGTTTTTTTTGCGGAAAATGGTGTTGTTTTATTGCTGCATCTACTACATTTTTAGAATCATATTTTTCAGAAATCAATTCGAGCGGAGTAGACGTAGTATCTAATTGGGATTTGGAACCACTCTTGACATGCTTTACTAGTTTTCTTCTGAACGTCGATCGATCAAATGTGAATTGTCGAATAGCTTCTTCTTCTTCTTCAGTTTGCTCAATTCTCGCTAAAGGGAAATTAACATGTAATTCAAGCTCAAAAATTGCAAAAAAACTATCAGGTGTATAAACGTATATTTTGTTCATATTTCCCGTATCATATCGAATTATTACCTTTCGATCCCTATAGGCTAAAAAAAGGTTATCGTCGTATATGAGATAATCATACCTTAGACCATCTACCTGAATATGAAAACCGGCTTTAGTTAGTGTTTGAGATCTCTCTTTCAATAAAAAATACCTAACTAAATCGCTATCTAATTTGATTCCTTTTATAATCAAAGTATTGGCAAATAATAGATTAGGGGTTGAATTTTTAAATTCATATGTGGAATTATATTCAACTATAAGAGACTGTAATAATAACTCCAGATCAGCTCTTGATCTTATATTTTTTTTCTTTTTGTATTCTTGAATTAAATCTGAATTTGCTTTGCCCGATTTTCTTTTACTTTTTAATCCATCGCCCAGATATCCTGGTATCTTCTTTAAATATAATTGGCCGAAAATTCCAAACCAACTTTCAATTGAACCCTTATCAGAAGGATTGTGAGGCGCATGTTGCCTTACTATAACACCGGCCCTCTGAAGTTTTTGCATAAACAGCAGACATTCTTTACTTTTTAAAGAGGGTAAATTGTCTGATAAAATTTCGGCGGGCAAATACCTTGTTTCGGTAATTGACTGAGAAATTACTTTAAAATAACTTTGAAAAGTTTCCGATTCAGTTAAGGTATGCCCGACTACTTTTTTTGAATAAACATCCAATAGCACCACGAGAATTAATAAGTCCGGTTTTCCGTTGCTATCTAAAAACGGAATATTGAATCTCGTACCGTCAATTTGATATTGGGCTCCAGGGCTATTGGGTTGTTTTCTAGCGGGGTGAATTAACAACTCATCAATTCCCTGGGTTCCGTTGCGTTGCAAAGTTAACAAACCATAATCATCAGATTTTTTGGTAAGATTTATCACTGATTGTAGTGACACTTTTTTACACCCGCGCAGTATTCGATTAGTATTAAGATCTTTCGTAATTAACATGGGCTGATATACAAGAAACCCAAATTGATATGTTAAATGGGTATCATCAGGTAGTTGGACACTCTAAAGTAGAAAATGTGACATCAATTCGTTATACAGAACATTCTATCACATATATAGATGTTCTTGATAGCATCAATTATTTTCACGAAGTGGATTGTTAACTGTAGGTTGCAAATGACAAATTGCATGCTGTTCAACCTGATTATTTCGAACAATTAAATGAAATAAAATGGCCGTTAAAATTGAAGACCTAGTTGGAATGCGATTAGATAAAAGCCATTCTATCGGTAAAAAAATCGAAATACGCATTTATTCCGAAGGAAGTCCTTCTTTTAAATTCAAGGTGTTTACTATCCACTCTATGTATTTTTTTGCTGTTTCTTCTTGCTTTATCAAATCTTTAGTGACATTTTCGAATACGTCATATATTGCTTGATGATTCACAATCTCTCGCGCACGCTCATGTTTTTTAATACGATTATTAATTTGGCGGTGAAAATATTCAATCTGCTTGTCTAATGATGTTGGGCTCTCTTTCAAAACATCAAATATGCCAATCAAGTAATTTATATTGATCATGGTCAGTGGCCAAATTTTCCTAAACGCTCCGGACAAACCATTCTGGGATACCATTTCTTGAAAGCAGCGGTTAACATATTCACTTATGCCGGGCATATTGAAATGAATATCAGTGTAAATAATGATCGGGTATATTTCTAGGTTGGCTATCTTTTTATAGCGTTGAGGCTTTTCGAAAGGCTGATCATACAATGTCTTCAGCTGTTTTACCAATTGTCCTGTGCCTTTATTTGTGTTATTTAGTTTCTTATCGATTGCCGATTTTATTTTATCGTAAGAGAATGAATTTATTGCCTCTGACGGAAAGTAGGCGTCCTTTATTTCAATTAAAAAAACCTTATTTCCATTACGATAATAGACATCTGGAAAACCTATAGGTATCTTTTCATCAAATAACAAAATTTCGTGCTTTTTCTGCCAGGCGCCTCTTGCTAACAGTCTGAAAAGGTGTTTTTCAGTGACATGCTCACCGATAAATTGCTTGAAGCTCGTGAATTGCTTAAATTCTTTTGTTTCCGCAATTCCTGAAATATTATAAAAATCGAAAATGAGACCCTCGTATAATTTATTACTTAAAAAACTCCAATTGAGTACCAGCCAGGTGTCCTGGTCTAAGCAGTAAAGTGGACGAGATTTAATTCCGGAGTAATTCTCTTTTCCAGTTGTATATTTTTGTTGATATGTCTCAATATCCAGTGAAAATTGATCGAACAGGCTATCAAATCCGGGGGAGCGTCCTAGAGTAAAAGAAGCAAATGTAGTTTTTCCTTCTCTTATCGATTCGAAGTTGGTATTTAAAATGTTAAAAATATCAAGAGCATAGTTGAAATTGGTAACCTTTCCATGCTTTCTTAAATATTGTTCTACAAAGAGTTTGTATGGGCTGTGAAATTGCAGGTAGTTTAGTAAAACAATTCCCCTTACCATTACAAAATAAGGGTTTGTTCGAAAATTGATTTCAAAACTATCGGTTAGACTTGGCCACATCATCTTGGCAAAATAATCTTCATCAAATTTAGGTAATGTGCTTTTATCCTCTACGGGCACCTGTCCAAATTGTTGTGCCACTAAAAAGTAAGCTTTGAATATGTTTAATTCTTCCAAGGGTGTGAGATCATCCATAGCTCCTTCACGGAAATGGATGAGCACATAATGCATGAAGGTAAGGTTATAATGACGTGAAAAAAACTCGCGATTTGTAATATCATTCAGCCCCCCTTCTAAAACATTTTCCAAAATCTTCGACTTTTCCTCTGGCGTTTGCCTTCCGAGCATGAGTTCGAAAATTTTTACTTGTGTAATCTGTCCTTCATCCCTTGAAAATAACTCTGCGTCAATCATCGATAGCAATTCCAGTATTACCACTGACCCTATACCTTCCAAAAGGTCCTCAAGCTTATCGTTTTCCCCTGGGAATAAATCTTTGTAATATGGCGTTAGGACAACTTTCATTTGCTCTTTTTAATCTTCTTAGACCAATATAAAACTAATTTGTTCTTTCCGAAAAGCTTTTGAGTTATTAAACATCTATAATCAGATTAAAAAAAATAAGGGCTAGGCTCGCAAGTTTCTTTACAACGAACTAATGTAATGCAATTAGTTGTACCACAGGAAGTTACATTGTATTTGACATATTTTGTTTTATTAACAATTGAAAATTATCGCAATTGACACAATTTGTTTTAGACAACAAAATGCTTAAAAAGTGCCTCTAAGTATAATAGAAGGAGGTTTTTTTCCTAAATTGTCAAATTAAAAGAAACACTTTTCTCAATAGTTGTCGGTGGTTGCAATTCAATAAACATATCTATACGTCGTAACAATTCTGGAATCCCTTCTATATCATTTTTCTTTTGAGCAAGAATTTCATTTTGGAAATATTTTGGCCCAGCTAAACATAATGCAATATTGGATAGTGAAGAATTGAACATACTATGGTGGGCGCTTGTGCAGTTTGCCTAATTGCCAACCTAGGCAACCGGCTATGCGATCGTAATCGAGGGTACTAGCCTTATCAATTATGGGGGATAAAAGCCTTTTTCTTTGTTAAAAGATGTTAAATAAAAGTTGAATCTGAACTATATTTCTAGCGTTTATTTAAATTGCGTTAGAACACCGGAATAATTTATGTATCTGCTTGGACCAGCAACTTACTTGGGTTTAAATGATAATAGTTACCCTTTTCAAGGCGGCTGGCTTACCGTTACTCGGTTTACAGAAATGGCATCTCTTTTTTGTGGCCCGCATGCGCACGTCAATCCTCATATCACCTATTTAGTTGCCGGAGGGACGCAGGAAATCAGGGGAATGGCAGCTCACGAAAGAAAGGCTGGCGACCTCGTGTTTTTTCATTCAGACGAAATTCATCAAAACAGCAGGACACCCATTGGTTCGGTCAATATCAATCTTGAATTTGATTATCAATTTTTGTCTGGCCTCCGCACCTCTGAGCATGATCTCGAAAGTTTATGTGGAGCACACGGTCCTTTAATTAAGTTAACGATGCTACATTTTTATAACGAATTAAAAATTGACGATCCGGAGACTGCACTCGCTGTTGAATCTTTAACGATGCTATTTGGTTCTGGAGATTTAGAGAAACTTTCACTTACAAAATTTCCGCCATGGGTTCACAAAGTAAAAGAAGCACTTCATGACAACTGGGCTAATTCAATATCCTTAGACGAGCTGGCGCAGTTTGCATCAGTGCATCCTGTGACTATTTCCAGATATTTTCCACGCTTCTTTGGTACCAATATGGGTGAGTATCGCCGTGTGCTTAAAATTGAACGTGCGCTTCCATTATTAAAATCAAATCGCTACTCGTTCGCAGAGATCAGCTATCTATGCGGCTTTGCCGACCAAAGTCATTTTATCCGCACGATGAAACGTTTGACTGGCTTCTTACCCGTTGCATATCAAAAAATGTAAAATGGCTAATTTCGTTCTATTGCATATAGCATTGCCAGCTTAATTTTGTTAAATGAAAAAATATATCCTCTTGTTTCTTAGCCTATCACTGCTGGCAGTTAGCCACGGTTACTGTCAACCTAAAATAACAAAACACAAATTACTTACTCCTAATCAAATTAAAGCAATTGTTGATACGGTTTGCGATAAAATCGAACGAGGATATGTGTTTGCCGACAAGGGGAAACAGATTAGCGATCACTTGCACGTTCAATTAAAAGCCGGAATTTATAATAAATATACCGGTTCCAATGAACTTGCCACCAAACTAACAAACGATATGCGCCGGATTTACTATGATGGCCATATGGCGGTGCGCTTCGATACAACCGTCCCCAACGGGCCTGCTAATATTTCTTCGCAACCCAATCCCCAACCAGCACCGCCGAAAGAAGAAAACTTTAACTTAAAAAAAATAGAAGTTTTGCCAGGCAACGTAGGCTACTTTCGACTGGATGGCTTTACCGGAAATCGGGATGTACAGCCTGTACTCGAAAGTGCATTGCATTTTTTGGAACGTAGCCAGGCATTAATTATTGATGTTCGTTACAACGGAGGCGGATCGGGTGGGATGGTAAACTTAATAGAGAGTTATTTATTTAACAAAAGAACAGAAATGAACGGTTTTATCGGCCGTTCTGGAAAGGACACTATACATATTGAAGTAGACCCTGCAGAGGTCAAAGGCTTTACCTTAAATATGCCGATCTACATACTCACTAGTCACAGAACATTTTCGGCTGCCGAGGACTTTGCCTATGGTATGCAAAGCGTTCACCGGGCACAAACTGTCGGCGAAGCATCCGGCGGCGGAGCGCATCCGGTCCAGACATCACCAATCGGTTGTGGACTGGTCATACGTATTCCAATTATGCGCTCATATAATCCTTATACCCATAAAGATTGGGAAGGAGTTGGTGTATTACCTGATATACGTTGCTCCGCAGAATCAGCGTTAGATGTTGCCTTATCGAACATTTATCGACAAATCCTTACAAACAGCAAAAATCTGGATGAAAAAGGGAAATATCAATGGTTAAGAGATAGGGTTACTGCACAAAAAGTAACTGTAGCATCCAAATTGCTACAAAGCTATACTGGAACTTACGGTCATCACTTAAGATTGTTTGTTAAGGATGGTTGCCTGTATTGTACAGACCTACTCATGAATAACCTTACCTTCGAACTTCATTCAGTAAATACTGGAATATTTTATAGTGGCCCAGAAAGTGATTTGAAGATCACAATGATCAAATCTCGAACGGGAGTATGCTCAGCATTAAATGCATCATGGCTTAATGGGGATGAAATCATCATGAATAAGATCAATTAATAGGTAACTTGAATAGAAAAAAGATTTTTTTGCTTTTTCCTGTAAAAAAGAAGTTCGAGTGCAAGCTAAGAACAGAATTTATCAATTTCCGGCTACTTTTCTATCACTCTTACATCAGCAATTTATAGTTGGTTAAGATGCCGCCAGTAGCCTTAAGTCATGCAAAAATGGGTTCGAGGAGCTTCCCCTAGGGACTAAGCAGAAATAGTGGGACTTGCCATGTAAATCTCCGACAACCAGTAACGTCATTTTCATAAAAATCAAAGAATGAGTCGGATAACTAAAATCCGTGAATGAGTCTTATTAGCGTACACGCTAAAAATGCACAACATGAGCGCGGACGTCTGCACAGCGAAGAATAATTTGCTTTAACCATTTTATTATTCACTAAGTGTATCTCTTTTACCCTTGAAATATAAGTGTCAAGCTTATAGGTTCTTTACAATAAGTTAAATAATGTAATTATCTGGTTTGTAACTACTTAATGTGTATTTGGCACATTTCGTTTTATTAACAATGAATATCAATAAGAAAAGGTACAATTTGTTTTAGACATAAAAAAGACAGAAAAATGCCCTGTTGTATTTAAAAACCGCGATTTTAAGTCTGATATTTGAATTTCAAAAAGGTACATTTTGTTTTAGACAATACATATATGTTAATAAAACAAAAAGTATTAGAATTTTTTATAAGATTAATTTTTTTATTAATCGTTTTAATTGCAATTAAGGCAAAGTTTTGAACGTTTTTATAAACGTCTTCTAAATGCACACACTCTTTATGAGAGCATTAATTAATGAAGGATTTTTAAAACCATATTGATTAAATAATTTTCTTTTTTCAGCATTTGACGGCTTTTGAAGTTCAATAAACACATCAATACGACGTAGTAACTCCGGTATTCCATCCACATCATTCTTTTTTAGGGCATACAACGCTTTCTCAAAATATTTAGGTCCGGCTGACAGTGAACACACGGTCATTTGTTATCTAAAAAATCAACTAGAATTTTATTAAAAATTTCTGGTTGATCCATCAGCGGTAAATGTCCAGCATCCTGAATTAAATGAAATCTTGCATTGGGAATTATTTTAGCAGCTCTTTCACCATGTTCTAAAGAGAATAATTTATCATCTTTTCCCCAAATGATAAGGGTTTCATTTTTTATTTGTTGTAATGATTCTTCAGGTATTTTTGACACAGCAGAACCTCTACCTTGTTTAAACGCATTTTTCCCGCCCGAATGCTTGATAACAGCAACAGAGTAGAAGCTGTGGTTTGGATCTCTGTTTTCAGGTTTATGGAGTATGTAAGGAGAATTAAAACGATTTGCCATAGAGGATGGAAAACTATTCATCCATACCATTCCGACAAAAGGCCAGAAGGAAACTTTCGCACCTAAGCCAGCAGAGTCAACTAAAACAAGTTTATTAACCTTCTCTGGATAGTCTATGGCAAACTGCAACGCTATAGCACCACCTTGAGACAATCCAACTATATGTGCCTTTGAGATTTTCAATTCTGTTATAAAGCCATTAAGCCACTTTGAGAAATAAGGGCGGTCATAAGGTGCATTGGGTTTATCAGACTCTCCATATCCCACGATATCTGGTGCAAGAACATGAAAGCTTTTAGAGATAGCATTAATTGCTGGATACCAAGTGACAGCACCGGCGCCGGCGCCATGCAGACAAATTACAGAATCACCACTTCCAGCAGATAAATAAGCAGTTTTTACTGAATCAATAGTTACTGCACCCTGCTCAACAGAAACCCCCATTTTGTCTAGAAGGGCTTCCCTATAATCATTTTTACTTTTCAAGATTTACTAAAATGTATTTGATATTTATTTATCTGGAAATATATTATTTAAAATTAAATATCGCACCTTTTAAATTTGACATCTTTTGTTTTATTAACAATTGAAAATTCTCGCGATTGACACAATTTGTTTTGGACAATCCAACATCTTTATCATAATCACACCTTATATAAAATGATTTTTATAACTTGTTTTTTTATAACTTGTTTTACGTAACAATTTATAATCACAATGGATTTAAAACTTAAAGATAAAGCGGTATTGATTACCGGATCAACAGCTGGTATTGGATATGCCATCGCCAAAGCATTGGCAACTGAAGGTGCAGCAGTTTATATTAATGGCCGTGGGCAAAAAAGAGTTGATGAGGCTGTTGGAAAAATAATTGCCGAAACTGGCAATCAAAATATTAAAGGCATTGCTGCTGATTTTTCCAATAAAACACAGATAGATAATTTGTTAAATGAATTACCCGAAGTTGATATCCTGATTAATAACGTAGGAATTTTTGATCCAAAGGAATTTAAAAATATTACAGATGACGAATGGTTTAAGTTTTTTGAAGTGAACGTGTTAAGCGGAGTGCGCTTATCAAGGGTTTACTTTGAGAAAATGCTTGCCAAAAAATGGGGACGAATTATATTTATATCCAGCGAATCGGCTATGCAAATACCTTCAGAAATGATTCATTACGGAATGACAAAAACGGCCCAGATTGCAGTAGCACGCGGGTTGGCAGAGCTTACTGCCGGCACTGATGTTACCGTTAACACAGTTTTACCCGGGCCAACCGCTTCTGAAGGCGCCGGCGAATTTATTAAAGCAGTTGCCAGAGACCAAGGAATAACCGATGCAGAAATGGAAAAGGAGTTTTTCACAAGCATCCGTCCCACTTCATTACTCAAACGTTTTATTACACCTGATGAAGTGGCCAGTATGGTAACTTATATAGCTAGCCCGCTTTCATCAGCTACTAATGGGGCAACTTTAAGGGCCGATGGCGGTGTAATTAAAACCGCTTTTTAATTAAATAAAAAAGGCCCGTCACATAACAGTATGTTAATGTGTGGCGGGCTTTTTAAATCAAACTGATTATTGAGGCACTTTTTTGGAAGTATCTCTTGTACTTGTATCTTTTTTTGCGGTGTCTGTTGGTGTAGTTGTGGTTGGTGTTGTCATTGTAGCGGTAGAATCAGTTTTAGTTTTTGTACTGTCTGAACCACTACCACCAGCTGCTTTTTCTGAACCGCAACCCATTGATATTGAACCGATAATAGTCGCGACTAAGGCGAAACTTAAAATGTGCTTTTTCATAGATATTAATTTAATATTGATATTCAATGTATATTTTAATTAACAGTAATAACGACATATGACATAACTTGTTTTTACAGATGATAAGTATTACAAAGTTTGTTCCAAAAAGTGTAGCAATATCACATTAATGACACATGAACTAAATTCGTATCCTCATTAAAAATAACCAATATTTTTCTGATATTTAACGATGATGGCAGTATCCGAGAATACTTTAAAATGGCTAATGCGCCTCTACCCTCCCCTTTTTTTTCAACGGATTTGGGTTAAAGAATTCAGTAAAGGTTTTAAAGGTGTAAAAGTAAAGATCAATAAAAGCCTACTTAACAAAAATTATAACGGCTCTATATTTGGGGGAACAATTTTCTCTGCCGCTGATCCATTCTTTCCCGTCTTGTTTAACCAAATATTAACTTTAAACGGAAAAACAAATTTAAAAATATGGTCTAAATCATCTAAGATTGATTTTGTAAAGCCTGCATTAACAAGTCTCTTTTTTGAAATAATGCTAACTGATACAGATATTGAACAGGCATTAGAAACATTAACTATTACCGGAAAATATGAAGGGCGGTTCCCTATTGATATTTATAATAAGAATGGCGAGATATGTGTGTCATTATTAAATGAAGTATATGTTCGTGACCTTGATTTTGCTAAAACACTAATATAACCTATGCCCGTATTTATAAACGATGCTGCCTTTATGAAAAAGGGATTCCATATTTCAACAGATAAAACTTTGTTGAACTTTAATGTAATATATAATTACCTGGCAAATGATTCTTACTGGGCAAAGGAGATGCCCCGCGAAAAACTTAAAATAGCTATAGACAACTCTCTATGTTTTGGGATATATAAAAATGGTGAGCAGGCTGGTTTTGCACGTGTAGTGACAGATAAAGCAACATTTGCCTATATATGTGATGTATTTGTACTACCACTTTACAGAGGAGTTGGTTTATCAAAATGGCTGGTGCAAACTATTTTGGCATTTCCGGAGTTAGAGGGTTTACGCCGATGGTCATTAGCAACCCTGGATGCGCAAGGTTTATATAGCCAGTTTGGGTTTACACAAATAACCAACCCTGAAAGATGGATGCAAATTTACACGCCTTATCTAAAGGATTAAAGGAGATCAATTAATGAACTTAAGAAGACAGATTTTAGAAGGCGAAGGTGTATCACTTGATTTTAAAAAAACCATAACCAGTTGTGAGAAAATAGCAAAAACAATGGTATCATTCGCTAACAATGTTGGCGGCAGGCTGCTTATTGGTGTACTGGACGATGGCACCATAAAAGGCGTAAAATCTGAAGACGAAGAACGCTATATGATCACTAAAGCGGCTCACTTTTTTACCCGCCCTGCCCTTGAGCCTATCTTTGAAGAGGTTTATTATGATGATAAACTTGTATTGGTTGTAGATATTCCTGAAAGCACCGATAAGCCCCATTACGCTTTGGCCGAAGATGGTAAATGGTGGGTTTATATAAGAGTGAAGGATAAAAGCGTACTGGCCAGTAAAATTGTGGTAGATGTACTTAAACAATCTGCAAGTAACAAGGGTGTTTTAATTGAATACTCATCAAAAGAAAAGGCTTTATTGGAGCATTTAGATAAAACCGAACGAATTAACGTAAAGCAATTTTGCGAGTTGTTGAACATAGGTCGCAGGCGTGCACAACGTATTTTGGTAAATCTGGTGCTTACCGGCGTTATCCGGGTACATACCACAGAAAAGGAAGAATTTTATACAGCCTCCTGATTTAACAGGCATTTCATCACAGTTTAATAAGGTATTCATTACTTTTGCAACCCCTTGCCTTATGAAACATACCTACCTAAAATATAAACCTTACTATCATGACAGTTTAAAGCTGGCCATACCTGTTGTTATATCACAACTGGGGCATACGCTTGTACAAATATCTGATACGGTTATTATAGGTCATTTTGCAGGCACCATAGCTTTGGCGGCCGTATCACTGGTAAGTAGTATTTTTTTAGTGCCAATGGTTATAGGTATGGGCATAAGCTACGGTATTACACCGCTTATTGCACAGAACAATGGCCGCGAAAATTATTCGGAATGTGGCAAATTATTGTCAAACAGCTTATTTCTCAACCTAATTTCGGGGGTTGTCCTTTTTAGCTTAGTTTATTTCGGAGTTATATTTTTCATTGATAAGCTTCATCAGTCGCCTTTGGTAGTTGAGGAAGCAAAGCCATTTCTTTTTTTATTGAGCCTTTCTATTATCCCTCTACTTATATTCAACACATTTAAACAATTTGCCGAAGGACTGGGCTTTACCAAGCAGGCCATGCAGATAACCATTTGGGGTAACGTTTTAAACATCATCATAGGAATTATTTTTGTAAAGGGCATGTTTGGTATACAGCCAATGGGAATACGCGGTGTAGGCTACAGCACCCTTATTGATCGTGTGTTGATGGCAGCTGTTATGGCAGCCTTTGTCTTTCGCTCTCCTGATTTTAAAAAATATTTGAAGGATTTTGCCCTTAAGAATATTGACCGCACCCGCGGATTACAAATATTAAAGATAGGTGCCCCTGTTGCCCTGCAATATACTTTTGAGGTGAGCGCTTTTGGTGGTGCTGCAATTATTATTGGCAGCATTGGTATGGTAGAACAAGCAGCCCACCAAGTAGCTATTAGTTTGGCGGCCATGACCTATATGATGGCGAGTGGTATATCTGCGGCAGCAGCTATCAGATCGGGTAACTATTTTGGTTCAGGTAGTCACAGGCAATTGCGGCTTTCGGCTATATCTAATTACCATATTGTTATTGTATTTATGAGCATTACCGCAGTGATATTTACTCTTTGCAATCATTTATTACCATGGATATATACATCAGATAAGAATGTGATAAGTATTGCAGAACAGCTACTTATAATTGCTGCTTTCTTCCAGTTGTTTGATGGTACGCAAGTGGTAGGCTTAGGCGTACTGCGTGGCATGGGCGATGTAAATGTACCTACATTGATAACTTTTATATCCTATTGGATCATCGGTTTACCTATCGGTTATCTATTAGGAATCCATTTGCATTTGGGCGTTATGGGCGTTTGGTACGGACTGGTATGCGGCTTAATGTCAGCATCGATAATGCTATTCCTGCGGTTTCAGGTGATTAGTAAAAAACATCAAAATGCAATGCCACAACAGGTGGTTTAAAAGTATAAATCATTCGCTATACGATAAGTGTTGCAATGCGCCTCAACAATATCTTTAATGTCTGGCGAATAACCGCCGCCCATGCTAACCTGTACCGGTATTTGTCTTTGCTGGCATTGCTCCAGAACAAAGCGATCGCGCTGTTTGCAGCCATCTTTAGTTAAGGCAAGTTTCCCTAATTTATCTGATGCCAGTATATCTACCCCGGCTAAATAAAATATAAAATCGGGCTTATGATCATCTATCAAACCCGGCAGGGTGCCTTTAAGCAGCTTTAAATATTCTTCATCTTCAATGGCATCCTGCAAAGGTATGTCCAGATCTGAACGCTCCTTACGGAAAGGGAAATTCTTATCGCCATGCATAGAAAAGGTGAACACCCGACTTTCATTCTCAAAGATTTGAGCAGTTCCGTTTCCCTGATGTACATCTAAATCAATTATTAAGATAGATGAAGCTAATCCTTTATTTAACAGATAATTAGTAGCTATGGCCTGATCGTTTAACATGCAAAAACCTTCGCCCCAATTAGTGCCTGCATGATGGGTTCCGCCGGCTACGTTAAACGCCACACCATGTTGAAATGAATAGTGACAACCATCAATTGTGCCTTTTGCTATCCTTATCTCCCGCTCAATTAGTTGGGCTGATAAGGGGAAGCCTACGCGGCGTTGCTCTTTGGGGGGCAATGTAAGGTCACGTAACTGATGCCAATAGGCTGCATCATGGGTGAGCAAGATAATGCCTTCACTTACTGGTTCAGGTGAAAAAATGTTTTCTGCGAATATCACCCCCTCATGTAATAACTGTGCCGGTATCAGCTCATACTTTAACATCGGGAAACGATGCCCTGCTGGCAGCGGGTGAGCATATATTGGGTCGTAAGCAATTTTAAGCATAACTATCCGGCAAATATCTCCCCAACGTGCTTTTTAATATTTACGCATATATTGTCAATCGGCAGGTCATTCGCGTCAATACCAAACGGGTCCTCAATTTCCTCGGCTATTAACTCTATACTGGCGAACACAAAAAGTATAAATCCTATTATCGGCATTATAAAGTACTTCAATTCAAACGCCCATGTAAACGGCAGGGTAACTATATAAGTAAATATAAACTTCTTGATAAACACGCTGTAAGAGTACGGTATGGGGGTGTTTTTAATACGTTCGCATGCGCCACAAATATCTGTAAAAGAAGTAATTTCGGCGGTTATACTAACTAATTGTTCAGAATTAATCTGTCCTGTTTTATTGAGCCGGTAAACTTCTTTTATTATGGCTGATGCTACCTGGTTAGGTACATGCTTATTAGGGTCAATAGCAATATAGGCTTGTTCTTCGGGTTCGTAAACGCCCCGCAGGAAATTCTTTAATACCCTTGCATAAAGTGGTATGGCATAATTGAAAAAAGCGGCTGATTCATCATCAACCAAATGTTTTAGCTTAATGGCCAGGTTGCGGCTATTATTGGTTAAGCTGCCCCATATTTTACGTCCTTCCCACCAGCGGTCGTATGCGGAATTTATACGAAAGGCCAGCAATAAAGAGAATACAAAGCCAATGGTTTGATGGATAAATATGACTTTTTTGAGTATGCTGGTCTCTGGCACATGCCAAACATCAAGCAGTAAAAAGGTAATAATACCAGCATAAACAGCTACCGATAGTATCAATGGAAAGAGCTTACTTAAGGTATCGGCCTTATTTACCCTAAAAATAAAGGAGAACCACAGCTTTGGATTGTAATAGATCATAACATTTAATTTATGGCTGTTAAGGCTTTGGTTAATTGTTCTGCTGCTTTGAAAGCATCACTAAAAGTGTTGTACAAAGGCACCGGGCTCAATCTAATCACATCGGGCTCGCGCCAGTCGCCAATAACGCCATTATCGGCAAGGTAGGTGAATATGGCCTTAGCGTTTCTTTTGCAAACTACCGATAGCTGGCAGCCACGTGCAGCCGGGTCTGTTGGTGTAATTATCCTATAAACATCTTCGCCACTTGCTTTATTTACTTCATTTATTAAATATTCAAGATAACCCGTTAGTAATTCGCTTTTAGTACGCAAAGGTTGCAAGCCACCTGCTTTTTCAAAAATATCAAGCGAAGCTTTATGCAGCGCCATGAGTATTATTGGGCTGGTACTAACATTCCAGCCCTCTGCCCCGTTCTCCGGTTGAAAGCCGGGTGCCATTAAAAAGCGCTTATCATGGCGGTAACCCCACCAACCGGCAAACCGGTTTAAAGTGGCATCAGCAAAATGCTTTTCATGCACAAAAACACCGCTTATGCCTCCGGGGCCGGAGTTTATGTATTTATATGAGCACCAGCACGCAAAATCAGCACCCCAGGCATGCAATTTTACCGGAACGTTACCTGCAGCATGTGCCAGATCAAAACCGGCATACGCGCCCGCTTTATGCGCTGCTCCCACAATAGCTTCCAGATCAAAGAACTGCCCGGTATAATAATTTATCCCACTGAACAATACTAACGCCAGCTCATCGGCATTATCCTCTATTTGTTTAACTATGTCGGCAGTGCGTAAAGTACTTTCACCATTACGTGGTGCTATTTCAATTACCGCATCTTTAGGGTCAAAGCCATGAAACCTAACCTGACTTTCAACAGCATACTGATCAGACGGAAAAGCACCGGCTTCCATTATTATTTTAAAACGTTTATTATCTGGCTTATAAAAACTTACCATTAGCAAGTGAAGGTTTACTGTAAGTGAATTCATTACTGTAACTTCTGCTGGTTTAGCACCTAATATTTCAGATAATGGGCCGATAAGCTTTTTGTGGTAACTTAACCATGGATCATTTCCCTGAAACCAGCCTTCTACTGCATTGTCTTCCCAGGTGTTCAACTGGTCTTGTATATAGGCCTTAGCTGACCGGGGTTGCAAGCCAAGTGAGTTGCCACATAAGTAAATGACATCTTTGCCTTTGTGTTTAGGTATCAAAAACTCTTCTCGGAAACTTCTTAAAGCATCCTGCTCATCCAGTTTAATTGCAAACTCTAAGGTGTTCTGGTAATTCATTAGCCCAATATTACAAAAAAAGAGATCACCTCTTATTAATTAACTACAAAGGCCACATAGATGATGATCTTTGTGGCCTTTGTGAAAATCCTTTGTGCTCTTTAACGCCTTAAAGAGCAATATTACCATGCTTGCCCTCGTCATATTGCTTGCCGTTTACTACTGCCTTAAGCAAATTGAACAATACCACCATACTGCTACTGCTGCTATCCCAGTATTCCGCATCAGTAGGCTGAATTTTTAACAGTGTTAGCTTTGGATCGTTCAATCCTTTAGGAAAGAAAGCCTGTATAAAAGGGTTCCATAATTCCTTCATTTTTGCCTTGTCATCAATTACTGATGCTTCTGCAACTATACTTAAATAAGTGTGATTGTTGGGGTCTGAATAGGTAAGCGATACTGTGTTCTCTACAGATATCTCGCTCGCCTTGTGTGAGCACTCATTGGTAAAGAACCAGATGTTACCTTCGTCGTCAATATCTGCTGTGCCCATTGGCCTGCTTTTAAACCCTTCTTCGGGGGTATATGTGGTTAGCATGGCTATTTTCACTTCTTTAACTTTATCACGGAGATATTTCAGTGATTCTGTTTTTGACCAGTCGTTCATAGTCGTAATATTATGTACTTAATAAACCATCAACATAATTATTTGTTGGGTTTACTCACATAAATATTTCCTTTTACATAAAAACGGTAAGGTAGCAAAGCATCTTCACCTGCATAATCAACCCCTATCCGGGGGCCTGCTGCAACTTCTTCATCAGGAAAGGTTAGTCCGCGGTCTTCTATCCAAATGATATCACTAAGCATGCTTAAGGCATTTATTTTACGTGATATACCCAGCGCTTTAGCCAGAGAGCCGGGGCCTTTGGTAATATTAGGCTTAACGGTTTCCATATTACGTCGAAGCATCATAATATCCAAACCATGGGTGGGCTGTATGGCCCTTATCAAAATTGCATGTGGCTGACCTTCAACAGATGTTACAATATTGAACATTTCGTGAATGCCATAACATAGGTAAACGTATGATACACCACCCTGCATATACATGGTTTTTGTACGAGGCGTTACCTTACCACCAAATGAATGTGAAGCCCTGTCAATTACACCTGCATAGGCTTCTGTTTCAACTATATAACCACCAGTAGTTTCACCATCTATTGAAGTAAAAAGATACTTGCCAATTAGGTCTTTACTTACGGCAACCACATCCGGATTATGATAATATGCTTCAGGTAATTTCATTATTTTTATAGGATATCTGCCAATAATTTATTGATCTCATTGGCCTTATTAAACACCATAATATGAGTGCCGTCTTTGATTATTGCCGTTGGATCTTTTATGTTTTTACATGGAAACACCAGGTCATTATCGCCAATAACATGATAAAGGTTTAAAAACTCTACATTGTTTTTCCAGTAGAGCGCTGCCTGCATAGCCCATTTTAAAAACACGGGCGATGAATTGCTTAACATATTTTTAAAAAGCCGCAAATCATCCGGGCTCATATTGCCGAATAAAGGCTTTATCAGGAAACCTGTATGGGGCATTAATTTACCTGGTATAACTTTGTAAACAGGTATGCTGCGAAAGAACCTAAAGTACCAGGGTGCTTCCTTATCGGTTTTAATACTTGATATGAGGATCACTTTATCCAGCTTCACTTGTTTTGCAATCTCAACAGAAATCATTCCACCTAAAGAAACACCAATTACAATTGAGTTTTCATTTATATCGTATTGATTAATAATTTTTTGAGAATAGATAGTTAAAGTATCTGTGTAGTTAGGTATAAGCCAATCAACCAGCACAACTTCATATCCGGCAGGCAAAACAACGTTCTTAAAGAGCCTGGAATCAGCTCCTAAACCAGAGATCAAATAAACTTTACTCATTAAAAGTTGATCAGTTTTATGATCTGTTTGAGGTGCCTGGCATCTGTTTCATCAAACTCATTCAGTTCCGAGCTATCTACATCCAGCACGCCCACTACCTCGTTATTATGAAACAATGGAATAACAATCTCTGACCGGGATAATGAACTACAGGCTATATGGCCGGGAAATTCTTCTACATCGGGTACAATTAATGTTTCTGCCCGCTGCCATGCCGAGCCGCAAACACCCTTGCCTTTAGCAATACGGGTACAGGCAACAGGTCCCTGAAAAGGAGCCAGCACCAGTTCATTATCTTTCACAAGGTAAAAGCCTACCCAAAACCATTTGAATTGTTCTTTTAGCGCCGCGCAGATGTTAGCCAAGTTAGCTACCAGATCGGTTTCGCCGTATAACAAAGCCTCAATCTGGGGTATTAAGGATTGGTATTGCTCTTCCTTATTTGCTGATGCTGTTATTTTTAGATCCTCTGCCATAAAGCAAAAGTAACAATGCAGTGTTGAAACTAAATAAGCTAAATATCATATTTAATATTTTATTTCGCAGTAGATGATCGTTAGTCTCACTATAGTACGTTACCGTAAGACATTTGTACCATTTGCCTTACTGGCAATGGCTGTGCATCGCCTGCCTATGATGCTGCAGGATGGTTGTAGTTTTTGGAAACTATTGGGCAGCGGCCGTAATGGTACTTTTGACCTGCAGCCTGATTGGCAACAATGGGGTCTGCTTGCCGTTTGGGATGACCGCGACAATTATGAGCGCTTTGCTGAAAGATCGTTCGTAGCCAAATGGTGGAAGTTGTTGGGCGCCGAAACCTGGACAGTACTATGCCAACCCATGCAAAGCCATGGCAAGTGGGATGGAAAGGAACCATTTGGCAAACCAAATAATGCAATTGACACCGGTCCGATAGCAGTACTAACTCGTGCTACTATAAAAATGAGCAGACTAAAAAACTTCTGGTCGAATGTTGATGAGGTGGCTAATTTAATGGCAGGCGCGCCGGGGTACATTACCTCAATTGGTGTTGGCGAAGCACCTGTTTACCGACAGGCCACTTTCTCTGTTTGGGAAAGTATGGAGCAGATGAAAGCCTTTGCTTATGGCAGTAAACAACATGCCGAAGTGATTAAAAAAACACGCAGCGAAGGCTGGTACAGTGAAGAGCTTTTTGCCCGCTTCCAAATAATTGTAAGCACCGGAACATTGTATGGAAAAGACCCTTTAAAGGGATTGATAAAATAGAATTTACAACATGAGAATTATTGCAGAACTCCCCCATCCAGAATTTAAAATATCCATTTTAAACATGAACGCAAAGTTCATCATCAAGATAGAAAAAGGCGCTTTGGAGCAAACTTATAAACTGCCTGAGATGGACCTGACCGACGGCGTTAACAGCGTTTTTGAATTGCTTGATGAGGCATTTTTAAAAACAGTTTCAGCCCGTTTTACCGAAATGCTAAAAGACTTTAAAGATACCTATTACAGATACAATTACTAATCGTAACTAATTGATAATTAATAATTTAATTAAACAATTACAATAAAACAAAATTATATTTTGTAAATTGATATTAAATATCGATTTGTTGACTCGTAATTGCCATCTATATAAATACTTAGTTTATAAAAACTACATAACTAATTTATAAATAATATACTTATGTATTTATAAAAAATTTAATTTGGTGAGTTAATATGCCAAATAAACGGGAAGTTAGGCTGGTAAAAGGTCGCAAAACCAAAATCCGGAGCGTTTTTTTGAGTTAGCAGAAATGCAGGAATCATCGGTGTTTTCAGGCGTTTTATATTCTTTAAAAACCCTCTCTCCTGTTTTGTATTTAATCTCTTTTTTAAAGATGGGGCCTTTAAAAGCAAAGGTATGGAACTCGCCATTTTCACCGCAAACATCTATATCAGCCGGTAAATTATTTATAAGATTTTGGTCTATCTCCTTCCCCACTATTTCTTCCAATCGTTCCTGAACGCAGGCTATCACAGTACCAAATCCAAGGGATAAAAATTCATTAATTAACTCCTGTGTATCGCGTTTCCAAAGCGGGTAAATTCCGGTCATTCCTACCTCTGCCAAACGGGCGTCGCGGTAGCTTTTCAGGTCCTCCAAAAAGATATCACCAAAGATGGAATGAGTGATGCCTTCGTTTTTAAAACGGGCTAGATGCCCGCCCATCACTTCATCATATTCTGCCATGCCGGGCATCTCCGGCAGGCGGATCTGGTAAAGCGGTATGCCAATACTTTCGGCCTGGTGTATCAATAATTCGGCACGTACGCCATGCATAGATATCCGGTTGGCAGCATCATTTATTGTAGTGACCAGATAACGAATATCCAATTCAGGATTCTTTAAGCTGTAGTATAAAGCCAGCGCGCTATCCTTGCCGCCGCTCCAGTTAAAAATACAAGGGATCATGCTAATTAGTGAATTTTGAGTTAGCGAATTAGTGATTGGGAAATAGAGTGAGTAATTTAAGCCATCAGTTCATCAACAAGCATAGGTACTCCTATGGTGGCTTTAAAAGGCATTTCAACAATGCGTTTATTACCTACAGTTGGAATATTGGGGTCAATAATATATTTGGTTACATCGCGCGGTACATAATTGATCAATCCTGCTGCCGGGTATACCGCAAGCGAAGTGCCTACCAATATAAACAAATCAGCCTCAGAGCAAATAACGGCCGCCTTTTCAATCATCGGCACTGCTTCGCCAAACCAAACTACATGGGCGCGTAGCTGTGAACCCAATTCGCAGGTCTCTCCCATTTTTATTTCCCAGCCGTCAATAGGATAAGTCAGATTAGCTTTGATGCTTGATTGTGACCGGGTAATAATACCATGCAAATGCACCACCCTGGTTGAACCGGCCCGCTCATGCAGGTCATCAATATTTTGAGTGATGATAGTAACGTCATATTTATCTTGCAACGCGGCCAGTGCATAATGCGCGGCGTTAGGTTCAGCTTCCAATACCGACTTGCGTCGCTGGTTATAAAAGTCCTGTACTAGTTCGGGATTGCGCTGCCAGGCTTCTGGTGTGGCAACATCTTCAATATTATATCCCTCCCATAGCCCATCGCTATCCCTGAAGGTTTTTAAGCCGCTCTCCGCGCTTATTCCAGCTCCGGTAAGTATTACTAATCTCTTCATATTTATATGCCTTAAAATGCAATAAAAAAAGCGGCTGAGCCAAAGGCAAAACCGCTTTTTTTATTTAAATATCAGAAATTACAAAGCCAGTTGTTTCCTGGTTTGTAAAGCAGTGTACTTGCTTTTAGCTAATTCAAAGCCACCAAATAGTATAGCACCGAACAAAACATCGCCTAAAACCATATTCTGCTCAAATGGGATAGCATTAAATAATGACTGGCCATATCCTGCTAAGGTATGCGGATACAATGTACCGTATAACCATGGCAAATCCATAATTAACCAGTGCACAGCAATACCTGCTAATGATGCCGCAGCTACGTTAAATGCATTCACTTTTTTAATGAATGTACCTATTAATACCATTATAGCAAAGCAGCCATACATCCATACAGAACCGCTGTAAAAGATTACCCACTTTGAAGTGTACAGATAGTTGATAAGAATATCGCTCGCAAACAAAGCGGCAAGCGGTACCAAATAAGCTTTCCATTTATCGGTAAAGTATGCACCGCCAAATAAGGCAATGGCCCCTATTGGTGTAAAATTGCTTAATACCTGGTATTTGTAACTCACTAAACGCATTGCCATTGCAGCAATAATCATTAAAACAAGTACAATGTTACGGGTGTTGGTTTTTTGTATTGACATAATTAATAAGAATGTAAGGCAAATTTATTGATAATACACTGTAATATAAAATCCTATTTATTAACCAAAACAATAGCTCCCGGGTTAATGCCGGTTGTTATTGAATATTCCTTTTTGCCGTCTTTATCAAAAGCAAAGAGCTCACCGTTTGATGCGTAATCTTTAGCGTCGGTAACAAATACTTCGCCGGTAGTGCTGTCATAGGCTATGCTATATGGGGTTGTTATCACTGTACCATCAGTAATAAAGCTTGCTTTGGCTACAGTTTGAGTTTTAACATTGTAAACCAACACCTTCTTATCTGACATTAAGAAGTAAGCAAAATCACCGTCGACTAATATTGAGTTAGCGTGTGCGCTACCCAGTGTTGGGCTTTGTGTTTTTACTGCATCTGTAGTGTTATCTATGATTGTGATGCCAGGTAAAATTGTTGCATAATCGCCGTTTGATAATACATAAACATTACCATAGCTATCTGCAGCCATGCTTGACGGGTTGGCTATAACCTCTATCTTTTTAGTTTCTGTTAAGGTATTTAAATCAATAACAGACACTGTTTTATCAGGGTTACCGAAACTTAATCCGCCAGAATTTGCTACATATAATTTTCCGTTTGATACAACCATTTGTTCCGGATTGCGGCCTACGGTTATGTATTTTTCAATTGCCAAAGTTGTGGTATCCATTACAGCTACTGTACCATCATAAGATGATATATAGGCTTTGTTTTTATTGAATACAACATATCGCGGCTGGCGGGCAACAGCGCCGTTGAACAATTTTATCTGCTTGATAGATTTTGCAGTTTTAACATTAACCACCTCTACGGTACTTGAAACGTTTACTACAATATACATTTTTGAGCCGTATATTTTGGCATCATTACCAGTATCACCCAGTTTGGTTCCGTTTGCCGCACTAAACATATCTGAAGTAGTGCTTTTTGTAGCGTAATCATAAAAACTTAACGTGCTGTTGTTAGCATTAAAATTACCCTGATTAAGCACATAAACCCCGCTTGTTGCTGCAGGTGGATTAACTATTACCTTATTATCCTTTTGGCAAGAGGCCAATACAGAAAGTATCGCGATGGCGGATAATAGACTTTTGAGTTTAAATTGTTTCATAGTTTGCGTATTAAATTGTTATTTGAATTGATAGACGATATGAGCGCCCCGGCATAGGGAAGCTTCTGATGATTGAATAATTTTTATTGAAAAGGTTATTTACCTCAACCGAGGCCGTAACCGGAAGCTTACCGGTGATGAAATTGTACACTGCTGATGCATCACTTACAGAGTAGCCCGGCACATAATAATCTGGCACATTGTTGCCAGTATAATATCTTGAGGAAGACAGAATGTGATTGTAATAAACACCCAATTGTTTATAATTTACACCCGCGTTTAATGCCAATGTGTTTTTAGGGGTATAAGGTATTTGATTTTGATAGGTTGATGATGCAGGATCGCTTACATCTATTGCCTGCTGATAGGTATAGTTTGCGCTTAGCAATCCGCGCCAGCCGTTTTGTTGTTTGGTTTGAGTTTTTAATCCAACGTCAACCCCTTTAATATCAACCTTACCAATATTACTGAACGAAAATATAGCCGGGTTTTTATTAGGCACTGCCAGTATTTTATTACTTACAGCATTATAATAGGCATCGGTAGTTAAGGTGATGTATTCCAGTAAGTTATTTAAGTTTTTAGTCCAGGTAATACCTACATCATATTGCTTTACAAACTCGGGTTTTATGGTACGCGGAACAATGGCATAAAAATAAAGCTCATCTAAAGTAGGCGCGCGGAAAATATTTTTATAAAAGGCTCTGATCTGTAAATTACTGTTATCAAATGGCTTTAAAGTTGCCATTAACGTTGGTGATAATACCGAACTCGATTTTGAAGCTACCCCTTTTTCAACCATTTCGTTTAAATTGGTTTGTAAGAGATTTCCCTGCAACTGCCACCTGCCTTTTGTAAAGTTAGTTGCCAAAACATTTAATAACGTGAACCTTGAGGGGTAAGCATAGTTATAAATATCTGCATCCATTTTTATATAAGATGCATCGGCAGCGTATGATATTTCCCAGTCTGGAGTGAGGTGATAAGCCAGCGCAACCGACTGATAAGCCTCTTTTTGATTATAATGCTGATCTAAGCCTCCCTGCTGGTTTAAAAACTCAGGATCAAGGTAGCGGGTTTTCAACTGGGATAGTTTAGTGTTTACTAATAAGCGTAAACTACTTTGCCAGGTATGTTCATAAGTTGCTTGTGCGAAAATATCGTTGTTCTCTAAACGCTGACTGGCATATGGGTTATAAAATATGACAGCCCCAGGCAAACCTCGTTTAGAGTTATAGTAATTAACATGAATGTTGAACTTATTGCTGTCGCTTTTTGTCCAGTATAAAGCGGCATCCGTTTGCAATGATCTTACATCACCGTTTCTGCGGATGGCTAAGGTATCAGATCCATCACCATCTACCTTGTATTTATACTGGCCGTTGGCATATACATAATTCGCGTTAGCTATAAATGACCATCGCTTACTAATACGTTGCTGCCATTGCAGGTATGGGTTTACTAACCCAAACGAACCACCCTTCACTCCTGCCTGTATCTGATAAGGCTTTTGCAAGGTTAATGCAGGCTGTATGGTTTTAATGCTCAAAACACTTGCCGATGCAAATGAACGTGCAGGCTGTAGCAGGTTTGCAGGCTGGCCATTGTACACTGCAATTTCCTGTACGTTGTTAAGGTTAAATTTACTTAGGTCTATTTGCCCGTTTTGCGCATCGTTTAGTTGTATACCATCAAACAAAACCGCGGTATGGTTTGCACCCAGGCTACGTACAGATATAGTTTTCAAGCCTCCAATTCCGCCGTAATCTTTAATATTTACTCCTGAGAAGTTACGTACAGCATCGGCAACACTAAAAGCGCTGTACCGTGCAAAATCTTTATTGGTAATCTGCTGTGTGGGTGTAAGTGTTTGAACTTTCGATGCTGTGGTTGCTTTAAAGGTAACTTCTTTAAGCTTTTTAGTGGTATCGCTTTGTGCAAATGTTTTATAGCTGATAAGTTGCAGGCACATAAGCACAAGTATGCAGCTTATGGCGGGTAACGAATTGCTTAAAATAATTGAACTTTTGTGCCTCATGCTAATTGTTATAAATAAATAGCTAATGAGGGAAAATACAGGAATGGAAATACACTGCTTACAGAAGAGCATTCACATCCAAGCTTCAATCCCCGAAAGCTATGAATAATATTGTGCTGAGGCAGGTATTCTGACTTGCTCCCCTTGGTCTTGTCTTCCCATTCCTTATAGGAACAGTGACATTTTGAATAGACTTTGGTTAATAGAGCTTACAGCTGCGGGACAGTTACGGATTTACACCATATTCCCTTTTAATTCTGTTATAGAAATATTCTATAACAAAAACCTAAAGCAGTGCAAATGTACTACAACTATTAACAATCACAACTAACATTGTTTATTTAGATAAATGAAAATATTAAACCACCTAAAGACACCCGCCAGATTTAACTAAATTTACTTACCATAGGCGAAAATAAAATCCGTTAAAAGAAAACCTGCCGCTTATTTAGCTGTTTATTTTAAAAAGATAAATTATGACAACAGCAGCAGTACAACATAGATGGCGGGAAGGTGTTATTGAGCAACAAGACAATATTAATCTTTCACAAGCCGAACGTATCATTTCAGTAGCCAGTGGAGTTAAATTAGCATTGTCGGGCTTTAAAGGAATTTTTAAGAGCCCTTTTAGTAGCATCATTAAGTTGGGTGCAAGTGGCTATTTGCTAAACCGTGGCCTTACTGGGCATTGCGAACTTTATACACGCATGGGCCGTAATTCTACCGAGCCGGTGAATGTGAACATCCGATCATCATTCTTAATTAATAAGCCACGCCAGCAGGTATATAACTTTTGGCGCAAGCTGGATAACTTGCCTTTATTTATGAAACACCTAGAGAGTGTGGAAGTAATTGACGATACCCGTTCACACTGGGTTTTAAAGTTGCCTACCGGCGCAGCCAAAGTAAATTGGGATGCAGAAATTGTTAGAGACGAGCCCGGCTATAGTATTGGCTGGAGCTCATTACCTAATTCTATGATAGATAATGCCGGCAAAGTACGCTTTCAGGATAGCCCGGAAGGTGATGGTACACTTGTAGATATTGTTATCTCCTATCGCCCGCCAGCAGGTGGTTTTGGTGGTGGCATTGCACATGTATTAAACCCTGTGTTTAAAAACATGGTAGATAATGATGTACGCAACTTTAAACAATATATGGATATTGAAGACAGGGATGCTGATTATAACGAGCAGCAGCAACCTGTTGGCATTATAATAGAGGAAACAATTGTTAATGACGCGCCCGAGCAAAATACTGAGCAGGATGAACAATCGCCCTACAGTACTGATAGAGGGCAGCAACCTCCTGCAGATGGAAGAGGAATTTTATAATAAACAACAAAGGCCCCGAAAAACGGGGCCTTTGTTTATAAAGAATGTGTGTGATTCTTATTTCACAGCGTCAATAATTGCTTTAAAAGCATCTGGGTGGTTCATTGCTAAATCAGCTAATACTTTACGGTTTAAGCCTATTTCTTTAGCAGCTAATTTACCTATTAACTGTGAGTAAGAGATACCATGCTGACGAGCGCCTGCATTGATACGTTGTATCCACAATGCTCTGAATTCTCTTTT
>JAQBNY010000015.1 GCA_028288315.1 Mucilaginibacter sp. | reverse complement strand
CAACCGAAGCTTACAGTGGCATAGTAAACTCTATAGATAATGGTGTAGCCATCCCGCGCGATATGGCCGAGCAGGTGGCATCATCTATGAAATCATGGGCAATGGGTAAGGGTGCAACGCATTATACACATTGGTTTCAGCCATTAACAGGTACAACTGCCGAAAAACACGACGCTTTTTTTGAGCCCACAGCAGATGGGGGCGCACTTGAACGTTTTAGTGGCGATGCACTGGCTCAACAAGAGCCTGACGCATCAAGTTTCCCGAGCGGTGGTATACGTAATACCTTCGAGGCGCGCGGTTATACCGCCTGGGATCCATCGTCACCTGCTTTTATTATGGGCCGTACATTATGTATCCCAACCGTTTTTGTATCATATACCGGCGAGGCATTAGATTACAAGGTGCCGTTACTTAAAACATTAAGCGTTTTAGATAAAGCAGCTGTAGATGTATGCCACTATTTTGATAAGAGTATTGAAAAAGTAAATGCATCATTAGGTATTGAGCAAGAATACTTTTTGGTTGATACTGCATTATTTAACGCCCGCCCTGACCTTTCCTTAACGGGTCGCACGCTATTTGGTCACATGTCTGCCAAGAACCAGCAATTGGAAGATCATTATTTTGGATCAATCCCAAGCAGGGTTTACGCTTTTATGCAGGATATGGAGACCGAAGCATTACAGTTAGGCATCCCATTAAAAACACGCCATAACGAGGTTGCACCATCTCAATTTGAATGTGCCCCCGTTTATGAAGAAATAAACCTGGCTATTGACCATAATCAATTGCTTATGGATATTATGGACCGGGTGGCCAAACGCCATAACTTTAAGGTTTTACTGCATGAAAAACCTTATGCGGGCATCAACGGATCAGGCAAGCACAACAACTGGTCGTTAATAACCAATACCGGCAAAAACCTGCTTTCGCCCGGCAAAACGCCAAAGAACAACTTAATGTTCCTTACGTTTTTTGTAAATACTATTAAAGCCGTGCATGAACATGCCGACCTGCTAAGGGCATCTATTGCCTCGGTAAATAACGATCACCGTTTAGGTGCCAATGAAGCCCCACCCGCAATTATATCTATATTTTTAGGAAGCCAGCTAAATGAGATATTAGATGAGATAGATACTTCGCGCTTAAGCAAAAAGATAAAAGAAGAAAATTCATTATGGCAAGGTATCCCAAAAATATCACAGATATTAAAAGACAATACCGATCGTAACCGCACATCGCCATTTGCCTTTACAGGTAACAAGTTTGAGTTGCGCGCTGTAGGCTCATCGGCAAATTCTGCCAGCCCAATGACCATCCTGAACCTGATTGTAGCAAACCAGCTTACAAAATTCAAACACGATGTAGATAAGTTACTCAAAAAAGGCGAGAAAAAAGATGTGGCCTTGATGACTATCATTAAAAGATACATTAAGGAATCAAGAAACATCCGTTTTGAGGGTAATGGCTACAGTGAGGAATGGGAAAAAGAGGCTGCTGCACGAGGATTGGCCAATATAAAGACCACTCCAAAAGCGCTTGACGCATTTTTATCAGAAAAAACTGAAGAGCTATTTGCCGAAACCGGAGTTTTCACAAAGCGTGAAACTCAGGCCCGCCATGAGATATTACTGGATAGTTATTACAAAAAGCTACAGATAGAAGCCCGTGTTATTGGCGAACTGGTAATGAACATTATTATCCCGGCCGCCATAGCCTATCAATCCAAACTGATTGAGAACGTTAAAGGATTGAAAGATATTGGTTTGAAAGCAAGCACCTATGAAGCACAAGTAGATATCATTAATAGAATAGCCGAACACATTAACTTTATTAAAACCAATGTTGAGGAAATGATTAACGAGCGTAAAAAGGCTAATGTGATAGAAGACCTGCGCGAACGTGCAATATCATATGACGAGAAGGTTAAAAACTATTTCCAACCAATACGCTACCATGTAGATAAATTGGAGCAGTTAGTTGATGATTCGCTTTGGCCGCTGCCAAAATTCAGAGAACTGTTATTTATTAAGTAAGAGCCAATTGCCATTTCGAACCATGGTTCGAAATGGCAATTAATATTTATTTCGCAAACAGATCGGTCTCGTTATGCTGTTGTATAATTACTTCCCTGTATTTACTTAGCAAGGCTGATTTTGAAACGAATCCCTCAAAACGGCCATCTTTTACAACAGGCAACTGCCAAACATCCAGCTTATCAAACAAATCCATTAAATTGCTTACCGGTTCAGCATAATCTATTATTGCCGGTGGTGTAACCATTATATCGTCAACCGTATTTCCATCTGTAATATCTGTAAATAACTGCTTGCGTATTTCGTCCATCCAAATAACACCTTCAAGCTCCCGGGTATTATTCAACACAGCAAAAATATTAGCGTTGCTGCTTGCAAGTATTTTGTAAAAATCGGCAATAGGCATTTTCTTATTTATGGCAGTGTAATCGCGGTTAATAATGCTATCTAAGCTAATGGCATTTAGCATACCATAATCGCGACCGGGATTAATATTTTTTTCATGGATAAGCTCATGCCAATACATATTATGCTTATTGTATAATCGGGATATCACATAAGATATAGCAGATACCAACATTAAGGGGATAAATAACACATATCCGCCGGTAATTTCAGCAATTAAGAATATGGCGGTTAGTGGCGCATGCAATACACCGCTTAAAGCGCCTGCCATACCTACCGCTATAAAATTACTTGTATTTAAATGGACCAATCCGGTTTGGTTTACGGCAAAAGCAACAAACAAACCCAAAAATGCTCCTGTAAACATAGTAGGTGCAAAAGTACCCCCATTACCACCTGCGCCTATAGTTATACCTGCCGCAACAATCTTCATTAATACCAGCGCGGCAATAAACAGCAACATTATCCAGGGGTTAGCCAGCCAATTACTAAACAGCGATTCGTCTTTTAACGCGTCCAGGTTACCATTCAATATTTCCTGCAGGTAATGATACCCCTCGCCAAACAGCGCCGGGAATATCATAATAATTAAGCCAAGCATTAAGCCACCTCCTAAAGCCCTAATATATCTGTTTTGCTTTAGTAAAATGCCTTTCTCTAACTTGCCGGCAACCTTTGTTATGTATATAGCTGTATAGCCGCTTAACACCCCTAATATTAAATAAAATGGCAAGGCGCTTATTACCCAGCCGTCGGTAACTAAATGAAACAGCTGGCCAGAGTATAATACTTTTGACACTACAACTCCCGTAGCCGATGCTATTAACAATGGTATAAACGTTGGAATGGTAATCTCGCCTATTAGTATCTCCAATGAGAACAGCACCCCTGCAATAGGGCTGTTAAATACTGCAGCA
>JAQBNY010000004.1 GCA_028288315.1 Mucilaginibacter sp. | reverse complement strand
TGTTCAGTAAAAAAGAAGAGTAGGTAAGGGCATCGCGCTCGTAAGCAGCGGTTTGTTCATCGGCAATGTATTCATGTACGGTTTTAATACTGCGCTGTAAAAGGTATACAAACGGGTTAAACCAATTTATTACTTTAAGCACTTCCAGCAGCATAATATCCCATGAATGCTTTTGGCGAATATGCACCAGCTCATGCGCTATAATAGTTTCTGACTGAGATATATTTGTACCAATAAACAGGTAGTTAAAAAAAGAGAACGCCGTGTTATCACTTTTTAAATGGATGATCTGATAGTTGTTGTCATTAAACGTTTTGTTGCTGCGCGATAGTTTAAATAACTGGTATAAGCGAAACAAGAATACAGTTAAAGTAATGGCAACACCCAATATATATACATATATAAGTCCGTCTTGCAGGGTAAATACAGGCGCCGCAGGTGGGGGTGGTGGCGCAGGATGATACACCGGGACGTTTGTTGGTACAAATGCCAATGGCTGTTGTATTACCAGCTCAATAGGCCTTAATATACTTATTTGGATAACAGGTAGTATAAATGATATTATGCAGCTAAACAGGAGGTATACCCTACTTAGAGTATAATGCGTTTCGTTATTTAAAAACAAGCAATAGCACAAATAAAATACCCCCAGGTAAATATTTGCTTCAACAAGGTAGTGCAGCCAGTTCATTGTTTTTTATTTTTTAGTTTGTTTATTAGTTCTGTCAATTCATCCAGCTCTTTAATGCCTAAGTTCTTATCGTCAGCAATAAATGATACCAGGCTTTTGTATGAATTATCAAAGTAGTTGTTCATCAGCTTATCAAACGTGAACTTTTTATAAGTATCTTCGCTAACAAGTGGGAAATAAACATGCGAGTTTCCGTAAGCTTTATGGTCAATAAAACCTTTGCCCTCCAATACTCTAACTACTGTTGATACTGTATTATAGGCTGGCTTAGGTTCAGGTATTTTCTCCAGGATGTCCTTAACTATGGCTTCGTTTAATTGCCACAGTATCTGCATTATCTGCTCTTCGGCTTTTGTGAGTTCTTTAAGTGTCATAGCAACTATTTTTATAGTTTAATAAAGGTAGAACTATTTTTATAGTTTGCAAACTATTTTTATAGTTTTTTATTTATGCTAATAATTTTAGGAAAATTTATACTTTAGAGCTTATAATTATTATGTCTATACTTCACCAGCTTGCTTTAACTTTCATTAAAAATATTGGCCCTGCAACCTCCAGATTGCTGTTAGCGCATATAGGAGATGCCGAAACAATTTTTAATACCAACAAGGCAAAATTTATAAAAGTGCCCGGTATCGGCGAAAAAAAAATTAACCAGCTGGATTTTGATGAAGGGTTAAGAAAAGCCGAAGCGGAGCTGAAGAACATTGAAAAGAACAACATCGATGTTATTTTTTATACCGATTCACGTTTCCCGCGCAGGTTAAAAAATTGCCATGATGCGCCTATACTGCTATATAGCAAGGGTAACGCCAACCTTAACATGCACCGCATTGTAAGCATAGTAGGCACACGCAATGCTACTGATTATGGCAGGCATCTTTGCAAACAACTGGTTGAAGAATTAAAGGAATACAACACTTTAATAGTAAGTGGCCTTGCTTTAGGTATTGATGTTGCGGCTCATAAAGAATGCATAAAATCAGGCGTACCAACAGTAGGCGTATTGGGCCACGGGTTAGATAAATTGTACCCAAGTCAGAACCGCTCAACAGCCGAAAAGATGCTGGAGAATGGCGGTTTGTTAACAGAATATCCGTTTGGTACAGCTCCAGACAGGCAGCACTTTCCGGAACGTAACCGTATTGTGGCGGGCATGGCCGATGCTACCATAGTGGTAGAAGCAGGATTGAAGGGAGGGGCGCTAATCACTGCGGAGATTGCTAATTCTTATAATCGTGATGTATTCGCTTTCCCCGGCAGGTTAGGGGATGAGTACTCCGAAGGGTGTAATTTTCTGATAAGGAACAACAAAGCCGCTTTATTAACCTGCATTGCCGACCTGCCCTATAGCCTGGGGTGGGAAAGGAACAGTGATATGAAAGCCGCACCCGAGCAGTTGATGCTGCCCATTGATCTATCGGAGCAAGAAAGGGTTATATATGATATTATTCGACAGCACAAAGTGCCCTTACCTATTGATGACCTGTCAATAAAGGCTAATATGCCTGTAAGCCAGTTAGCTATGACTTTGCTTGATATGGAGTTGCAAGGCTTTATCCGCTCGTTACCGGGTAAAGCTTATCGTATCAATTAATGCTGTTCGGGAGAGGCATACCAGTCCAGGTCGCCGGTATTTCGGCTGATGGCTTCCCATTCGTTAAATTCAAAAGATAGTAAAGCTACCGTGCAGGTAGGTACGTCAATGTGTTTTCCTGTCAGCAAAAATAGCAGATTGGTAATGTCGGGGTTATGGCCAACAAGTGCAATACTATCAGTTTCATCAGGAAATTTGTTAATGATATTTAACAGCTTTTTTTCATTTCCATCGTAAATGGCCATTTGTGTTTGCGGTGCAGGCAAGCCAAGGGTATCTGCAAATATAATGGCTGTGGTTTTTGCTCTTGCGGCTTCGCTGCTAATGATAAGCTGCGGAACATGGCCCGCTTCTTTTACTTTATTCGCCATCAGTAAAGCTTCTTTTAAACCAGTCGGGCTTAATTGACGTTCAAAATCTCCTTCTGTTGATTTATGCAGGGCATTGGCGTGGCGTACAAGTAAAAGTGTTTTCATCGGCTATAAATTAAAAAGAGGAAACACCATACACCTCTTTTTGTTTGGATATTTTATAAATGGTTATTAACAAATGTTGTAATTGGTTCTTCCGGAATTTCCTTCATACACTTAAAATGGCCAAGCGGGCATTTCTCCAGCCCAAATTTTGAGCAGGGGCGGCAGGGCAAATCAATACCCGCAACCAATACATCTTTTACCATGTAAGGTTGTACACCCAACAACTCAGGTACGGTGCCACCCCAAACAGATACAATGGGTTTGTTAAAAGCCTCGGCAATATGTGTAAGCCCCGTATCAAAACCTATAACTGTAGCAGATTGTGATACCAAAAATACCGACTCATCCAGCGTTGTTTTACCGCATGCATTGTAAATATTGGAGCCTATTGCTGCAGCAATTTCATCACCATTGACTTTAACATCATTGCCACCCAGCAAAACAACAGGGTATTTTAGCTCCCGACAAATACTGATTATCTTATCATTTGGCATACGCTTAGTAAAATGCGTAGCGCCAATTACAAAAGCTACATAGTTTTTTTGATGCGTTAATGGCAGCAGATCAGCCAGTTTATGATGGGCTTTAATGTAATAATCAATAGGCTGCCCGTCATTTGTAACGCCTAAATATTTTACTGCCTGCATGTAGCGGTCAACCAAATGGGTGGGTGGTACCAGCTTTAAATTAAACTTTAAGCTGAGCCATTTGCGTATGGTTTGTTTTTTATAAGTGTACGATTTAATGCCCGTGCGCAGTTTAATGATAGTTGTGCGCAGGTTATTATGTAGGTCGATAATGTAATCATAACCTTCGGTTTTTATATCGGCTATGGTATCTGATAGTGATGGCTTTAATAACAGCAGCTTATCAACATAAGGGTTATTATCGTATATGTATTTAAATGCTGGTTTGGTAATGAAATGCACTTGGGCACCTGCGAGCTGTTTTTTAATGCAGCGTACAACGGGCGTTGTATAAATAATATCACCCATTGAGCTAAAGCGGATAACCAGTATTTTCATGGCTATGCCATCTGGCTCTTTATTTTATTGATAATGTTGGTTGAGGAGTGCCCTTCAACTAATGTAATGGTTTTTACCTCACCGCCGTTGGCTAAAACCTCTTTTGCACCGGCAATGTTTTCAACCGAATAATCGGCGCCTTTAACCAGTATATCGGGCATTATCTGTGTGATAAGGTTAAGCGGGGTATCTTCCTCAAAAACCACTACAGCATCTATAAAATACATGGTGGCCAGCAGGGCAGCGCGATTGCTTTGGTCATTAACCGGACGGTTTTCGCCTTTCAGGCGCTTTACAGATGCATCGGCATTTAGGCCGATGATCAGTTTGTCGCCCAGTTCGGCCGCTTTTGCCATATAAGTAATGTGGCCCAAATGCAGTAGATCAAACACACCATTAGTAAAAACTATCTTTTTCCCCTCACTTTTCCAACCTTTCACCTTGTTTAAAAGTGTTGGCAGATCGGTTATCTTATTCAATAATGTTTGCTCCAGGTGAGATTGCATGT
>JAQBNY010000331.1 GCA_028288315.1 Mucilaginibacter sp. | reverse complement strand
TTGTTTTGGCAACTGCTAAGCAACGAGATCTTTTATCGCCACTTATCAGTACTGGTGTAATACCTATTTTTTTAAGCTGGGCTATCAGGCCGGCGGCATCTGGTTTAACAGTGTCATCAACGGCTATTTGTGCCATTAAAACGTGGTTTTGATAAAGCGATAGGTTAAAACTATCGTTAGCCTTTTGTTTAGCTGTACCAAGGAAGTATTTGTTGCCATTTACATCCTCTGCACGCATTCCCAGGCCTTTTTCTTCCTTAACGCTAAGTAGTATCACTTTTTGCTGAAGCTGCCCCTGTAACCCCTCAACAAGCGATTTGGCTATTGGGTGGTTAGACCGTTCCTCAATAGCCGTAATAACACCGAGGATCAATCCCATATCAAAACTTCCTTCGGCTTTAATGTGATTAATGCTGAATTTTCCGGTGGTTAAAGTCCCCGTTTTATCAAACAGAACATATTTGGTGTTGGCAACAGCTTCAATCGTATCGCCTCCTTTTATTAGGATGCCATTTTTTGCGGCCCTGCCTAAGCCTACCATCACTGCCGTTGGCGTAGCCAAGCCCATTGCACACGGGCATGATATAACCAATACCGCTATAGCATTCATCAGTGATTGCTGCATACCTGCATCAGTAGCAAAATAGGTAATTGCAAATGTGAACAATGCTATAAGTATCACTACAGGCACAAATATCGATGCTACTTTATCGCCAAGCTTTTGTACAGGAGGCTTGGCCGCTTGTGCTTTTTTCATCAAATCAATAATTTGCGATAACACACTATTGCTGCCAACCTTTGTAGCTATTATTTTAATGTTGCCCTGCTGTACAATTGTACCGCCAATAACCGTATCATATTTGGTTTTACTTACCGGGATGCCTTCGCCGGTTATCATGGCTTCATTTATTAATGCGTTACCTGATAATACTTCACCATCAACTGGCACCTGATCGCCTTCGTTCACAAGTAACATATCGCCAGTTTGTACTTCTTTGGCGTTAACTACCTCAATGTCATTGTTAATTATACGGTTAGCATTTACTTGCTGAAATTTCATCAAATCTTTTATTGCTGATGTGGTTTGATTTACCGAGCGTTTTTCAAGTACATTTCCCAGCAAAACTAATGTGATAATAGTGGCGCAGGTTTCGTAAAAGAGATAATGCTCACCCAAATGCTGAATGGTACCCGTCAAACTATAAACAAACGCCGAAGCAGAACCAATAAATATCAGCACATCCATATTAGGTACGCCATTCTTGAGCGAACTGAAGGCGCTTTTGCCAAAGTGCAGGCATCCCACAATAAACACAGGTAAACACAATATTAATTGAACAATTGAATTATGTAAAAAGTGCCACGGAAACAACATATGTAGCAGGAGTGGAGCGGTAAAGATGGCGCAAACAATGAATTTATTCTCCACTTTTTCATAAAAAGCAGTTGATTGCAGATTAATATCATCCACCACTTTAAAACCAAGGCTCTCTATATCTTTAATAACTTGGGGTAAAATAGCGCCGTCAGTTGTACTGAACTTTACTTCTTCTGACGCAAAGTTTACTAATATATTTTGCAAGCCTTTCTTCTCCAGTATTTTGTGAATACTCATTGCGCAGTTATTGCAATGCATCCCTGTAACGTTCAACTCAATTAATTGCTCTGCCATAATTACAAAAATACCCAATAATTAAAAATCGTTCTAAATAATTAAAGTAAGCATATTGTAATTTTAAAAAAGCTTTGCAAATTGAGTTAAGATTTCTATTTTTGCAACCTCCAACACGGTAGATGTAGCTCAGTTGGTTAGAGCATCGGTTTGTGGTACCGAGGGTCGTGGGTTCGAGCCCCATCATTTACCCTTAAATGGGGCAAAGTCAAAAAAGTTGATTTTGCCCCTTTTTTTGCCTCTTAATTTATTGTTAATCATCTTAGAGACTTGCTTCGTTTACTTTTTCCGTTTGATGTTGGGTTCCAGTAACTGTGCTATATAGGTAAACTAAAGTAAAATGTACTTCCTATACCGTCTTCACTTTCCACCCAAATTTCACCGTCATGTCGTTTTATAATCTCTGCACTTAAATAAAGTCCAATTCCAAAACCGGAAATATGTTGTGTATGGTTGCTTTCTACTCGGTAATAGCGGTCAAAAATCTTTTCAGCATCTTGGGGCTTAATACCTATACCTTCATCTCGCACACTAACAATAACTCGCCCATTTGCCAGTTCACATTTAATTTCAACGCTTTTGCCTCTTGGCGAATACTTAATGGCATTGCTGATTAGATTTGAGATTACTGAACCGATCTTATCGGGATCAGCATAAACTTCGATCAGGTTTCCCGAAGTAAAATTAATGGTATGTGTACTTACAGTAAGTTTAACTTCATCAATTACCTCCAGAATCATCTTTTCCATATCGAATCTGCTTTTTTCAATAAGGATCTTTCCTGATTCCAGTCGCGAAATATTCAGAAAACCGTTAATCATGCCAGACATTCGTTTTACCTGGATATTCGCTTTATTCATTGCACCACTTAAAAAAGCATCCTCATTGTTTTTTAGCTTTGCATTGGCTACCTGAATAATCGCATTCAATGAGGTAAGAGGCGTTTTCAATTCATGGCTCACCATTCCTATAAAATCATTTTTTCTGATGTCATCCTTTTTCCTTTCGGTAATATCTCTTGCTATTTTAGATAACCCAATAATATTGCCTTGTTTATCTTTAACGGGTGAAACAGTTATGGAAACGTCAATAAGCCGTCCGTTCTTGGTAATTCTTTTTGTTTCAAAATGCTCTATACGCTCGCCAGTTTTTAAACGTGAAAGTATGTTGGGCTCTTCTTCTTGTCTATCCTCAGGTATAAGTTTATATATGGTTTCGCCAATTATTTCGTCCGCGGCATAACCAAATATTCGTTCTGCAGAGTCGTTCCAACTGGTTATGACACTCCCCAGAGTTTTACTGATGATCGCGTCATCTGATGATTCGATAATTGCTGCCAGTTTCGCGCTTTTTTCTTCCGCTTCCTTAATGTCTGTAATATCCAGCGCGATGATCAACCCTGCGTAAACTTCGTCATGCTCGTTTTTAAGTGGCACAAAATGTACCATGTAATGTTCATCAGTTGCACTCTTGCGCTCAACTGAAAATTTTTCGCCGGCCATTACTCTCTCATATAAATGCCTGGAAGCTTCATACCGTTCAGGCGGCGCAACTTCAGTAGGGTGCTTACCTGCATAATCTTTGCTGTCATATCCCATTTTTGCCATAATGTCTCCTTCAATGGTTACATAACGGTGTTCTTTATCAATCACGATAACCAAAGATTTGGGAATATTTAAAGCAATAGATTTAAAAAGCTTTTCGCTTCGTGCCAGTGCTTCCTGAGCCAATTTATTTTCTGTAATATCCAGTATAGTACCCAGATACCGTACCGGTCGGCCTTCAGCATTTAAATTTACCGTACCTTGTATTCTAACCCAGCGAATAGTATCGTTATCAAAGCGGAGTATCCGGCAGCTAACATCATATCGTGTGTTATTGGTTACTAAGGATTTTTGTATTTCCAGTTTTATACGGTCCAGGTCATCCTGGTGAATATGGTTGGCAAATGCCTCAATGGCTATAGGTCGTTTCACAGGAAAACCAAAAATGTTTTTTGCCTCTTCAGACCAGTACAATTCCCCACTTACCGGATTATAATCCCATGTCCCTAAATGGGTTGATTCAATTGCCATACTTAACCTGTATTCGCTTTCCGCCAGTTCATTATTAATACTCTGTAGGTTTGCCTGGGTTTCGGTCAATTCTTCATTCGTCGCAGCCAGTTCTTCGTTCACTGCAGCCATTTCCTCGTTGGTAGCAGCCATTT
>JAQBNY010000319.1 GCA_028288315.1 Mucilaginibacter sp. | reverse complement strand
CCACGGTATCACCTGTTACTGATGCTTTATGCGGTTCAGATTTTTTGTAGTAGATCTCGCCATTTATTTCAACACCTTTTTCAAATGATTTTTTAGCATTATCCCATGCACCACCGGCATTGCTCTGAAAAATACCCATCAGCACACCTGATACGGTTACACCAGCCAGCAAACCACCCAATACTTCGGGGCCAAATGCAAAACCAATAATAATTGGGGTAATCAATGCGATCAGTCCCGGGGCAACCATTTCACGAAGAGAAGCCTGTGTAGATATGGCAACGCATTTCTCATACTCAGGCTTGGCTTTGTACTCCATAATACCCGGTATTTCACGAAACTGGCGCCTTACCTCTTCTACCATTGCCATTGCTGCACGGCCCACTGCCGAAATACACAATGACGAGAAGATGAAAGGTATCATACCGCCCACAAATAAACCTGCCAGTACGTTAGCTTTATAAATATCAATATGTTCAATACCTGCAACACCTACAAAAGCCGCAAATAAGGCCAGTGAAGTTAATGCAGCAGATGCAATTGCAAAACCCTTACCGGTAGCTGCGGTAGTGTTACCTACAGCATCCAGATTGTCTGTGCGGCCGCGTACCTCTTCAGGCAGACGGCTCATCTCTGCAATTCCACCCGCGTTATCTGCTATCGGTCCAAAAGCATCAATAGCTAATTGCATAGCTGTAGTTGCCATCATACCTGCAGCTGCTATAGCCACACCGTACAAACCTGCAAAAAAGTATGAACCATAAATGCCCGAGGCCAATACCAGTATAGGCATCACAGTTGATTCCATACCGATAGCTAAACCGGCTATAATGTTGGTAGCATGGCCTGTAGACGACTGCCTGATAATGCTTAATACCGGGCGCTTGCCCATAGCAGTATAATATTCAGTAATCATAGACATTAGTGTACCTACAACTAAACCTACCAGGATGGAAGAAAATACACCATTTTTGTTAAACTCCATTGCCCCGGATTTTAAAGTGCCGCCATGATCAACATCTCTTAACATACGGAATTCACCGGTTGGCAACATCCATTGTACTACAAAATAAGTAGCAACTGCGGTTAACAAAATTGATGTCCAGTTACCTATATTTAATGCTTTCTGAACACTATCTGTTTCTTTTTTAATTTTCACCATGGATGCACCTATGATAGAAAATATTAAACCTAAGCCAGCAATAACCATAGGCAATAAAACCGGACCTATACCTCCAAAGTTATCATGTATAGCTTTACCATCTTGTCCAACTAATTCACGGCCCAATACCATAGTAGCCAGCATCGTTGCAACGTATGATCCAAATAAATCGGCGCCCATACCAGCAACGTCCCCCACGTTATCACCTACGTTATCGGCAATGGTAGCAGGGTTACGCACATCATCCTCAGGTATTCCGGCCTCAACCTTGCCTACAAGGTCGGCACCTACGTCGGCAGCTTTGGTGTAAATACCGCCACCCACACGGGCAAATAATGCGATAGACTCGGCACCTAATGAAAATCCGGCCAAAACGTCGAGCGCTTTTGCCATAGCTTCACCGTTAACAGTAGCACCAACAACGTTTTTAACATATACGGTATAAAACACTATGAACAATGAACCTAAACCAATAATGGCCAGGCCCGCAACACCTAAACCCATAACTGTACCGCCGGTAAATGACACCTTTAATGCCTGGGGTAAACTGGTTTTTGCAGCTTGTGTTGTACGTACGTTTGCTTTAGTAGCAATACGCATACCTATGTAACCTGCAAAAGCAGATAAGAATGCACCTATTAAAAAAGATATAGCAATAACCGGACTTGATGTAGCTATAGTAGTACCAGACCAGGCCAGTAACAAACCGGCAACTACTACAAAGTAGCTTAGAATTTTCCATTCTGCGCGCAAAAATGCCATTGCCCCATCTGCAATGTAGCCTGCAAGCTGGTTCATGGAGGCATCACCGGTTTCCTGTTTGGTTACCCATGCTGATTTTATAGCCATTACTAGTATGCCAACAAGGCCAAACACCGGAATAAGGTAAAGTAGATAATTGTTCAAAAGATCCATATAGTTAATTAGTTTATAATTGCTGGTTTTGAATATGCACTAAGATGTACATTTATTAATTGGCATCCGCAAAATAGTAAATTAATTTATTTACAATAGTATGTCAATTACAAACTTTTTGAATTATGTTTAAGCACTTAAACATTTTTGCTGATGACAAAAGATACGCAACAAACTAAAATGAAGCATGAACTGGGCTTGCTTGATGGCACTATGCTGGTAGCAGGTTCAATGATAGGCTCCGGGATATTTATAGTAAGTGCTGATATTACCCGCAATGTAGGTTCAGCAGGCTGGTTAATAGCTGTTTGGGTTATCACCGGTTTTATGACCTTAACTGCGGCATTAAGCTATGGCGAACTAAGCGCCATGTTCCCTAAAGCTGGCGGGCAATATGTTTACCTAAAAGAATCATACAACAAACTGGTTGCCTTTTTATACGGATGGAGTTTTTTCGCGGTGATACAAACTGGCACTATTGCAGCCGTTGGAGTGGCCTTCTCTAAATTTACCGCTTATTTAATACCCGCTGTTAGTGAAGATAACATTCTTTTTCAACAGGGGTTTATAAAGATAAGCGCAGCGCAGATCGTTTCCATTGTGCTTATCTTTTTCCTTACTTACATCAACACAAAAGGTGTTAAAAGCGGTAAATGGATCCAAACAACTTTCACACTAACCAAATTGTTAAGTTTATTCGGGTTAATCATTTTTGGCTTTATAGCTTTCAAAAGCGATATATGGAACGCCAACTGGACCAACGCCTGGGATATGCACAAATTAAGCCCGGATGGCTCTACCACCAGCTATACAATTAACGCTATGCTGGGTGCCATTGCCATAGCAATGGTAGGTTCTATTTTTAGCAGCGATGCCTGGAACAACGTAACCTTTATAGCCGGCGAAATGAAAAATCCTAAACGCGAGGTAGCGTTAAGCCTGTTTTTCGGCACCATGATAGTGACAATTATTTATGTATCTGCCAACGTAGTTTACACAGGCGTTTTATCGCTGCATGATATTGCCACTGCAGATAAAGACCGTGTGGCGGTTGCAGCATCACACGTAATATTTGGCAACACGGGCACATTTGTTATCGCTGTTATGATAATGATATCAACCTTTGGCTGTAACAACGGTTTAATATTAGCCGGAGCACGAGTGTACTATACTATGGCTAAAGACGGCTTGTTTTTTAAGAAGACCGGCACTTTAAACAAAGCATCAGTTCCTGAGTTTGGTTTATGGATACAGGCAGTAGTAGCATCCATATTATGTTTAAGCGGTAAATACGGAGATTTGCTGGATATGATATCATTTGTAGTGGTGCTCTTTTATGTACTTACCATCTTTGGTATTTATATATTGCGCAAAAAACGCCCGGACGTAGAAAGGCCCTACAAAGCATTTGGCTATCCGGTATTGCCTGCCATTTATATATTAATGGGCTTATCATTTTGCACCCTGTTAATTATTTACAAACCCGAATTTACCTGGCCGGGATTAATTATTGTTTTGATAGGGATTCCTATCTATTATATATCTCAACG
>JAQBNY010000316.1 GCA_028288315.1 Mucilaginibacter sp. | reverse complement strand
AGGTCGTTATCATCAACTATTAATATTTTTTTGGACATGGGCTATTGTTTTTCAGTAAGTTATGCAAAGCCCGTGCCGTTTTTGCCTTTTAGTTACAATAGCTATAAGATTTATTAATTTCCTATAGGCACAAAATAATTTAACAAACCGTTTAAACACCAGCAACAGGCTATAAAAACAAAAAGAGCATAAAGATATCGCGATGTTCTGATCTACCTTTATGCTCTTTTTGGCTTAAATAAGCGCCATAAAAATTATATATGTATAAATAGCTCTTCTTTTGGTTTGCGCACTTTAATTAGCTGGCTAAATGCATCATCTTCGGCACGGTAACCTATTGCAGCAATTACTGTAGCTGTTAAACCTTTTTCTTCTAAACCCAATATCTCGTCAAATTTGGCAACGTCAAACCCTTCCATTGGGCAGCTATCAACGTCCTGCTCTGATGCCGCGGTTAATAAAATTCCCAAGCCAATATATGCTTGCTTTTGCGCCCATATTAACAATTGCTCAGGCGTTCGTGCATTGATGGTTCCTAATATCATTGCCTCAAAATCCGCAAGGCTTTCGCGCTCTACATTGCGGCTTACGGCTACATGGTTAATAAAGTTTTTTACATAATCTTCATTAAGATTTGTTTCGGCAGCAAAAACCACTATTTGTGAAGCATCTGTAATTTGCGACTGCCCATAAGCGGCTTCACGAAGTTTGGCACGGGTATCGGCATCTTCAATAACTAATACACGGAAGTGCTGCAAGCCTACCGATGACGGTGCCAATTGTACAGCATCTAATATATACTCTAATTTATTAGCTTCGATCTTTTTTGTAGCGTCGAATTTTTTGGTGGCGTAACGCCATTTAAGTTTATCTAGTAATGACATGATTCCTATTTTTAAATGTTTGTGCAAACATATATGTTTAAACATTTAAATGGGTCATTATTAAGTAATAGTCTATTTGGCCACAAAAAGTATATTTTTTTTGACAATTAAGGCATCTTAGACTTCAGCTCTTTCTCTTTATCCTTACCCTCTTGTTTAAGTCGTTTTTTCTCGGCCTTAATCTCCTTCTTAGTTTTACCGGTAGTGTCTACGTTATCAATGCGGCGCTTGTAATCATCTTTTAATGCGGATATTTCCTGTTTTATCCGCTCTTTGATCATGTCATTAGTTTCCTTCACTTTTTCTTCGGCTTTAGCGGCAGTGGTAGTATCTCTTTTTCCAAATAAGCGCTGTAAAAAGTTAGGTCGTTTTGATTCTTCAAATATTGGCGCCACACCCATTCCTTCATCGTCTGTTTGTTGCATCAAACTATCGGCTATAGTAGTATCAATAGGCGCCATTTGCCTGCGTAGGCCTTCTCTTAAACGCACCTCATAAAACCCATATGCACTGGTGTCCCGTGAAGTTAAGCCCTTAACGGCCATTAAACGGCCTATCAGGTTAAAATAGCCATGTAAACCAGGGCGTAAGGTACCATCAGGCTGAAAAGCGTATAACCCGGCTTTTGGATTAGGCACAATACTAGCCAGAAAAATTGCCTCGCCAACACTCAGATATGCTGGGTCTTTGCCGAAATAGTATCTTGCCGCTTCACCAATTCCATATATCCCGCGGCCCCATTCAATAATATTGAAATAAACCTCCAGCATACGGTTTTTGCTCATTATACGATTATTCTCTATCAGCCATACAATCAATATCTCTTCTATCTTACGCGATAAGGTTTTGTTGCGGCTCAAAAAAGCATTTTTTACAAGCTGCATAGATATGGTACTGCCGCCGCGTTTAAACTTTTTATCCTTAATATCTGTAATGATCGATTTTCTTATAGATTCTTCCACAAATCCCCTGTTAGTATAAAAAGAAGGGTCTTCGGCAGTCATAACAGCATTACGCAGGTTAGGCGATATGTTTTGGAGAGGAACAAAGTCTGGGTTTTTCCTGCCAATAACAACCGGTGGCATTGGCTTGCCTCTTTCATAAGGCGTATAAACAAAATCACTGTTAAGCTTACTCAGATCGGTTTTACCAAATTTAATAATGCGGAAATTATCTTTATCTAATCGCGAATCAAATTGCAGATCGTTTAGTTTGCTTGAATTATAAAACAGGTTAAGGTTATAGTTTAATTTACCGGCAACTTGTATACCATCCAATGATTCAAACATCCCGGTAGGAAATGAGTCGAAAATATCTTGTGCGTTAAGCCAGCCTGTATGCACTTTTAATTCATATATCTTAACCGGGCGCAGTGTATATTTAATGTATGGGTTTGCCGTTATTTTTTTAAGGTGAATAACTGATGAGCTATCAAGAGAAAGGTAATTTTCACCTACAAAAATATTAGCATCAATAGCGCCATTGGGTACAATAATATCATTTGTTGAAAGGCCCGGATGGTTTACCAGTAAATTTTTTACAGATAAGTAACTGTATATTTTTGTTACATTGTTGCTATTGGTAACTCTGGTAAGCCTGGTGGTAAGCGTATCAAAATTCAGTATAACTTTAAACTTTTTTTGGAGGATAGGTAGTTCCACCTTTTTGCCATCGGCATAAAGTCGAACGTCAATATCCTTGTCTGACGCGTGCATCTTGCCATCAAAATGCCAGATAGACTGTGCTATACCATCATCAACCTTAATAGTTGAAGCCAGCTTCCCATCTTTAATAATAGCAGTTTGCGCTAGCATATTTAAGCGGGTTGTATCATCTTTAAAACTTGTCAGAAAGTTGGTTAAGACAAGGTTGTCAGGAATCTTATATAATATCTCGTTAATGAGATTGTTGGATAGCTCCGATAAATCTACCTTATGGCTGGTTTGAGTAGTATCTTTTTTCTTTTTGAAAAGAAAGTCGAAGTTTTTAACCCCTTTTATATTGGTTAAATTTAGGTGGCCGTTCTGTAAAGTAACGTCAGCTAACTTAATGGTTCCAAATATTAGCGGGAATATTTTTACACTTACATTAAACTTTTTTACCGAAAACAGGCTGTCGCGCTGATAAGGAACAACAGAAATGTCTGAAAATGCCACCGTGCTAAGGCCGGTAAAATGTGCCGAACCTATTTTTACATCTAAATTATAATCCCTTTTTGCTTTTAATTTAGCTTTGTAAATAGCTTTTTGCAGTAGTGTTTCACGTTTTGAATAAGCAATACATCCGCTTATGAGCAAGACAACTACTATGATAGCGGCAGTTATACCTGCAATACGAATATATTTGGGGTTGATATGGCGCATTTCTGAAATTTACTCCAAAACTATAATAAATATGATGTGGTGCAAACGGATGGTTGCAGCAAATTGTTTTCATAACAAACGCAAGCAGCTACCTGTTTTCGTATTATTGCGATGAATTAAATATGGATATCACTAAAGAACAAGTATTACAAGCCCTGGGCAATGTGGAAGAACCGGATCTTAAAAAGGATTTGGTTACACTGAACATGATACAGGACATACACATCGATGGC
>JAQBNY010000278.1 GCA_028288315.1 Mucilaginibacter sp. | reverse complement strand
AAGCAAACAATGGCTAACCCTGCTGATGTAGCTAAAGATGGTTATGATGCCTTAATGGCTGATGAGGATAAAGTGGTCTCAGGTTTTAAAAACAAAGTACAAGTTGCTATGGGTAACATGACCCCAGATACCACTTTAGCCCATATGGTTAATGAGCAGCAAAAACCTATAGAACACTGACAATTAATAAATACTTCCGATTAAAGGGCCTGGCTAATAACCAGGCCCTTTTTTTGATGTTTAAGGTTGTTTTTTAAAATAGGTAAACAATTAAATTAGTTGGAAAACAATAAGCGTTTTTGAAATATTATAGAAATGGTAACAATTAATTAACATTATGGAAAGCTTAATAAAAGTATTTGGCGAGGGCAAGGACTTAACCATGCTGCAAATGAGTGCACGGGCATTTGTAGTTTACCTTATAGCTTTAGTTCTGATTCATATATCTGGCAAACGAACTTTTGGTAAAAAATCAGCATTCGATACTACTATAACTATTGTGCTAGGAGCTGTTTTAAGCAGGGCCATTGTTGGCGCTTCACCTTTCTTGCCTACTATAGCTGGTAGTTTAACGCTTGTGCTAATACATAGAGTGCTGGGACTAGTAATTTTACATAATAAAACCGCGGGTAAAGTTTTAAAAGGCGAAAAGATAATTTTATATGAAAATGGTAAGGTAAATGAAGGAAACCTGCGTAAATGCCTAATGACGCATGATGATTTAATGAGTGATGTGCGATTAAAAGCAAATGATAATAACCTGAAGAATGTTCGTGAGATATATATGGAAAATAGCGGTGAATTAAGTGTAGTAAAGAAAATTGATATATGATTGTTTAATTCTACTAAGCATTTGCTTTCTTTGGATAAACATAATTTGGTGAAAGATATATTCGGAAAGGCTTTATATGATTTCTTTAAAGGCGTTAAGGGCAATAAGCTATGGATACATAACAAATATGGCCCAAAAGAGGAGATGCCGCTGGATGTATATTTTCGTATTGGCGACGAAATGCCTGATATGGAGCTGCTTGCCATTGAGAGATGTTACGGTAAAGTATTAGATATAGGAGCTGGCGCCGGTAGCCATGCATTGATATTGCAGCAAAATGGACTGTCAGTTACCGCGCTGGATATTTCTGGCTTGGCGGTTAATATCATGAAAGAAAGGGGAGTGGCTGATGCTGTTGAAGGAGATATTTACAATTACAGACTTGAGAAATATGATACTTTATTATTAATGATGAATGGTATAGGTTTAACAGGTACTATTCAACAATTTCGTTTATTTTTACGGCACGCAAACCAATTATTAAACCAAGGCGGCCAATTATTATTCGATTCATCTGATATAGCTTATCTGTACAATTATAATATTCCTGTCGGGGATAATTATTATGGCGAGATAGCTTACCAATATTCTTATAAAGGACAAAAAACTGATTGGTTTAAGTGGCTTTATATTGATAAAAACAAACTCATAGCAACGGCTAATGCAGAAGGATGGACGGTGGAGATATTGCTTGAAGATGATACGGATCAATACCTGGCAAGGCTAACCCGTACAAACCAATTATGATAAAAAAAGCATACAAATTCACCAAAATCTTAAGCTTGTTATTATTTATAACAAGCACCTTAACCGCTCAAACCACTAAGCTTCCCTCTTGGGCATTTGGGCCGTTCATAAGGCCTGCCGGTGTTAATCCTATAATCAGTCCGGATACAACTACAAAATTTTACGACCCTATCCGCAAAGTTGAAACTGATTGGGAATCTAACGATACCTTTAATCCAGGGGCTACGGTTAAAAATGGCAAGATCCATATTCTATATCGTGCAGAAGATAAATCAGGTATTGGTATTGGTTTCAGGACCTCGCGCCTTGGTTTGGCAGTAAGTGCTGATGGTATTAAAGTAAAACGCTCGCCTGTACCGGTATTATACCCAGCTAATGATAGTCAGAAAGAGTTTGAATGGACTGGGGGTTGTGAAGACCCACGAGTAGCCATGACAGCAAATGGAACTTACGTGGTTTTTTATACCCAATGGAACCATGATTTGCCTCGTTTAGGTGTAGCCACATCTAAAGATTTAAAGAACTGGACAAAGCACGGCCCAATATTCCGTAAAGCTTACAATGGTAAGTTTTTTAAAATCGCCAGTAAATCTGCCTCAATTATTACAAAGCTTGTTGGCGGTAAACAGGTAATCGCTAAAATAAATGGAAAGTATTGGATGTATTGGGGCGAAACCGGCGTTTACTCTGCTACCTCAACCGATTTAGTTAACTGGACACCTTTAATCAACAAAGACAGCACACTTAGAGCGCTGATATCACCACGCAAAAAATACTTTGACAGCGACCTGACTGAATGCGGCCCACCGGCAATAGTTACCTCAAAAGGAATATTGTTATTATATAACGGCAAAAATAACATCAACTACGGCGATACAAGCTTTACAGCAAATTCATACTGTGGCGGGCAAGTAATGTTTGCTCTAAAAGATCCCACAAAAGCCATTAACCGTTTAGATAAACCCTTTTTTGTTCCGCAGGAAGCATTTGAAAAAAGTGGGCAATACCCTGCGGGTACAGTATTTATGGAAGGCCTGGTTTATTTTAAAAGAAAATGGTTCCTGTATTATGGCTGCGCCGATTCAAGGGTAGCGGTTGCTATTTATGATCCCAGGAAGTAAGCAATACGTTCTTTTGAAAATATTGTTTTACCATTTGTAATATTTTTGTTAATGAATAATAAAAATATTATATTTACAAATGTGTTAAGTATCCCCATTAATACGCCTAAAGAACCAAAAGAGAAGTGAAAAGGTTATTTGCATTGTTTATGCTGTGCGTTCATCTGTTTAACACAGGTGGGTATAATCTTGTCTTCCAATATTTCATTCATCAATCCGAAGTGCGGATGGTTAAAAACATCTATGAAAATAAGGTAGATGCAACACAGCTTGTGCAAATAAAAATTCCTATGAAGTCGCCCGGAATAAAAGATTGGAACGACTATGAGCATATACAAGGACAGATTCAGCTAAAAGATGCTTTTTACAACTACGTGGGCGTGAAATTGACACGTGACACTATGTATTTAGTATGTATTGCCAATGACACTAAAACACACCTGGTTAATGCTAATATAATAGTTGCAAAAAACGTAAGTGATGTTCCGGTTAGTAAGAAAGGGCAGGACACCCCTGCTAAAAAATCAGCCACCGGCTTTGAGTGCAATATTCCTGCACCACAATACAAGTTCCTTTCTTTTAATGATGTGATTGAACCAAAAGAAAACTCCATATCTATAGGGTTAACAAATCCTTATATTGAATCTCCCGGCAAACCGCCAAACCACAACTGCTAAAAATTTATTTGATTTATTGTATCCTTTACATTTTTTACTGTGCCTCTATACTGGGGAATAGTTACTCATATTGCATTTCTCTGGTTTTTGATACCCGGTGAAAAATGTAAAGGATATAATTAAATATCTGTACTTAACCTATCAAGTTGGTGCCTAACTGACTTTTTATATTCATTTAATTTATATGAAATACTTTACAAAATATATAGTAAGGTATTATGTTGGCTTATTAGCCTGCCTGCTGCTAACGCAAACCGTTAGTGCGCAAACAGAAAATGATGCCTTAATGATACCTAAAAATTACTTCTGCGCTGCCGGTGTTTATACCCACAATAGCTGGGATAATTACTGGGAAGGAACTTTAAAACGTACCAATTTAAACATGGGTACTGTAAGCAGTAATGTATATGCAGTTGGCGGTAATTATGGCCTAAGCAACCGTATTAACCTGTTGTTTATGATCCCTTACGTAAACACCAATGCATCAGCAGGCACTTTGCGTGGCGAGAGCGGTGTGCAGGATATTAACCTTGCATTTAAGTGGCTGGCTGTGAGGCAGGAAGTAGGCCGTGGTTTACTAAGCCTGCATGCAATTGCCTCTGGCGCAATACCTGTTGGTAAATATGAAGCCGATTTTTTGCCTTTAGCAATTGGTATGCAAACCAAAAGCATAGCGCTTAAAGCTTTATTAAACTACCAGGTAGGCAGGTTCTTTGTAGCCGGTTCTGGCCAGTATATACGTAAGGATAATGTAACAATAGACCGCGATTCATATTATACTACCGAGATGCATTATACTAACCAGGTTGCAATGCCTAATGCTACTAACTTTTTATTTAGCACAGGTTACCGTAGCTTAAAATTTAATGCCGAAGCTACTTTAACAAAAGTTACTTCATTAAGTGGTTTTGATATCAGCAAGAACAATATGCCCTTCCTGAGCAACAGAATGAATGCTACCATGGCAGGGGCTATTTTCAAATACAGTTTCCAATCTATTGCAGGGCTTGAATTTACTGCGGGTGGTAATTATGTTGTGGCAGGCAGAAATGTTGGTCAGAGTACTTCATTATTCGGTGGTATGTATTATGTGTTTGCTGTAAAAAAGGATAAATCGAATAAATAAGAAATCATGAAAAAAAATATACTATATATATTGCCTTTGTTAGCTGTATTGCTTGGGGCATGTAAAAAGAATATTGTTGAACGTAACGAGGTGTTCCCTGCATTGGCACCTACCAATATTGACCTTAATGCCGATACCTGGACGCCAATATTAACAGCTTCAAGTACTTTTACTGTAGCTACTCCTGATGCTATTACTTCGCCAAATTATATAGCAGATCTCAACGAGATAAAAAGCTACCAAAAGAATTTGACCAGTGAGCAAAAAGATATTATCAAATACTGGAGCGCTGGAGCTGTTTTAAGATGGAACGAAATTTTACGCGAACTTGTTGCTAAACACAATTTGCCGCCATATCAAAAAGAGGATGGTACCTATCCGTTCCCAAGTGCTGCTAATCCGTTGGCGTATCCATTGTTTCCATTCTCTAACCCGCCATATGCTGCCCGTGCGTATGCTTATGTAAGTGCTGCACAGTATGATGCATTGGTTCAGGCATGGAAATTTAAAAAACAATTTAATCGTGCCGCGCCTTACAAAAATGATCCGGCTGTACAGGCGCTTATACCAAAATCTGACCTGCCATCATACCCAAGTGAAGATGCGGTTGTAGCAGGTGTAACTGTTAAAATGATGGAATTACTTTTCCCCGGCGATCTGGATTTTATTCAAGAGAAAGTTGCGGAAGAAAAATTATATCGTTTAATGGTTGGTGCAAACACACGCTCTGATCTGGATGCCGGTGAATCATTAGGCAAGCAAGTGGCAGCCGTGTTTTTAACACGTGCACGTGCTGATAAAGCAGGTGCTGCTATTGGCACACAAACAGATTGGACTGCATTTGAAACAACTGCAACAGCTAAAGGCGAAGCACCATGGTTAAGCCTGGAAGCACCTAAACGACCGCCAATGCTGCCATTATTCGGTAACGTAACACCGTTTTTGTTTCCTGCTACTACTGTAGCAGCATTGCGTCCGCCTCCACCGTATTCAACAAACTCTGCAGAGTTTAGAAAAGAATGTGAAGAGGTATTAGCAATGAGTCAGGATAAAAGCCGCGAGCATGAGCGTATTGTTAGCTTTTGGGCTGATGGTGCTGGCACGGTAACCCCTCCGGGACACTGGAATACAATTGCCGCCGAAGAGTTTGTAAAACAAAACTATAGTGAAGTACGCTGGGCACGCAATTTAGCATTGCTAAACATGGCCGAAATGGATGCTGCTATTGTATGCTGGGATACTAAATACTTTTACTTTAATCCGCGCCCAACACAAATAATAATGAACATTAAAACCTTAACCGGTATACCAAACTTCCCGTCATATACATCGGGCCACTCAAATTTTAGTGCTGCAGCTGCCACAGTTTTAACCTATTTATTACCTGACAGGGGAACCAAGTTCACTGATATGGCAAATGAAGCGGCCATGTCAAGGTTGTATGGTGCTATACACTACCGCAGTGATTGTGACATGGGTTTACTAACCGGTGCCAAAGTTGGCCAATATGCGGTAGAAAGAGCGAAAATTGACGGAGCAGGAAATTAATAAAGTGATGAAACTGTTTACAACTGAACAAAAAATACACTACGTATTGCGCATAGCTATTGCTATGTGCTTTATAGGCCATGGTATTTTTGGTATTATAACCAAAGAGATTTGGTGTAATTATTTTGCTGTGTTTGGCATTCACAAAAATATGGCCTACACCATAATGCCCTATGTTGGTATTGTTGATGTTTTACTGGGTGTAACTATGCTGGTTTATCCTTTGCGTGCCATTGCCTTGTGGCTGGTTGTGTGGGGATTGATCACCGCGTTTTTACGACCAGCATCAGGTGAACCATTTGCGGAATTTATTGAACGTGCCGGTAACTTTGGTGCCCCACTAACATTCTTAATATTATCAGGCGGTATAAAAAGCATTAAGCAGTTATTTACGGCTATTAACCCTGCGGAACAGGTGCCTGCCGAGACAATGGAAAATGTATGCCATTGTTTAAAAGTGGTAGTATTCCTTTTGCTGATGGGGCATGGATGGTTAAATATCATTGGAAAAAATGGACTGCTTAATCAATATGCTTCACTGGGGTTTTTGCATCCGGCTAAGGTTGCAATTTTTGTCGGCGTTTTTGAAATAGCTGCTGCATGTACTGTGCTGATAAGGCCTTTCCGTTCACTGTTGCTGTTATTGTTCATCTGGAAAATTTCTACGGAGTTATTCTATCCGCATTATGAAATTTTTGAATGGATAGAACGCGGTGGCAGTTATGGCTCAATACTGGCATTATGGTTTGTAATTAAACAAGCACCCTCAAGTAGTATATCTTCTTTAAAAAAATTAATGAATACAAGTTTATTTAACCAATTAAAATCCTGATAAACAGGTTGTAGTGATTACATGTGTGCTTGCTGTATAAAATTACTTTTTATAAACCATATCAATTAACAAACCATATTATGAAACTTATTTACAAATTCTTTATTGGAATTGCCATATACCTTTTATTCAATGTTAATAATGTAAACGCGCAAGGTTGCGTAGCTATAAGAAGCAACGGCTCGTTCTTTACAATGGAACATCCAATGCTTGATAGTACTATCTCAAATAAAAGTTGGGAATTCACAACATCATATCGTTATTTCAGGTCCTATAAACATTTTAAGGGCACCCAGGAACAAAAGCAGCGTCAGGTGATTGGCAATGAAGTAATTAATCATCAAAGCGCTATAGATCTTAACTTAACCCGCAACTTTAACCAGTACTGGTCAATATCTGTAGGTGTTCCTTATCTTATCAATATTCGCTCGTCATTATATGAGCATGGTGGTAAGGAAAGACATAATTCTTATTCCCACGGATTTGGTGATATGCGCGTTATTGCTAACAGATGGCTATTTAACAGCCACACATCGCATAAAGGTAACATACAGGTTGGTTTAGGTATTAAACTGCCTACCGGAAGCTATAATTATATGAGCCACTTTTATAATGTAACCCCAACAGAACGCCCTGTAGATCA
>JAQBNY010000241.1 GCA_028288315.1 Mucilaginibacter sp. | reverse complement strand
CAAGCTCAGCAATATCATTAGCGCTGTTTTCTATTGTGTAATTAGCCTTACTTAATACCGATTTGATACGGGCATGCGTATACTGTATAAACGGCCCGGTATGTCCCTGAAAATCTACCGACTCATTTGGGTCAAACAATAAGCGTTTTTTCGGATCAACCTTAAGCAGAAAATATTTTAGCGCGCCCATGCCTATGGTATGGTACAGTTTAGCTTTATCTTCTTCTGCAAAGCCATCTACCTTACCCATTGCTTCAGTGGTTTCGGCAGCGGTTTTAAACATGTCATCCATCAGGTCGTCTGCATCAACCACCGTACCCTCGCGCGATTTCATTTTGCCCGACGGCAGATCAACCATGCCGTATGATAAATGGTAAAGTCCTTTGGCCCATTCCTTACCCAGTTTCTGCAATATCAGAAACAATACTTTAAAGTGATAATCCTGCTCATTACCTACCACATAAATGGACTCGTCCATTTTATAATCGTCATACTTTAACTGGGCGGTACCCAAATCCTGGGTAATATAAACCGATGTACCATCGGCCCGCATAACCAATTTTTGGTCGAGGCCCTCATCTGTCAGATCTATCCAAACCGAGCCATCATCTTTTTTAAAGAATACGCCTTTTTCAAGGCCTTCCTCAACTATATCTTTACCTAATAAATAGGTATTGCTCTCGTAGTAGTATTTATCAAAGTTAACACCAAGGGTTTTATATGTAACGGCAAAGCCATCATATACCCAACCGTTCATGGTTTTCCACAGGTTAATCACCTTTTCATCCCCGGCCTCCCATTGCAACAGCATTTCCTGCGCTTTCTTAATTAGCGGGGCATTCTTTTTGGCTTCCTCTTCGGTTTGGCCCTCTTCAATTAACTCCTGTATCTGTTGTTTGTAGGCTTTATCAAACCAAACATAGTACTTGCCCGCCAGGTGATCACCCTTTAAGCCAGAGCTTTGTGGTGTTTCGCCATTGCCAAATTCTTCCCAGGCAAGCATTGATTTACAAATGTGTATCCCCCTGTCATTAACAAGGTTGGCTTTTATTACATCATATCCGGCGGCACCTAATATCTCGGCTAATGAAAAGCCTAAAAGGTTGTTACGAATGTGGCCCAAATGCAGCGGCTTATTGGTATTTGGTGATGAATATTCTACCATTACCCTTTTCCCGTTGGCTTGTGCAATAGCAAAACTATCGGTCAGTATTTCATTATGAAGCTTATTGATCCAAAATTTATCTGATATAGAAATATTTAAAAAGCCTTTAACCACATTAAAAGCGGCTATTTCAGGTAAAGCATTTTGCAGATATTCCCCTATTTCGGTACCGGTTTGTTCAGGCCCTTTGCGAGATACTTTGGTATATGGAAAAGTAACCAGCGTTACCTGGCCTTCAAATTCTTTGCGTGTTTCCTGCAGATTTACATCCTTAGCAGCAATATCAGTTTGGTATAAGTCTTTTATGGCCTTAACAACAGCCTCAATAATAAAATCCATCGCGCAAAATTAATATAAATTAAAGAATGGCAGATAGTAGCTTAAAATTAAACCACAAACGGCACAAACATTCATTATCCCGCGTTCTTTTAGCATAACTAATAATGTAAATCATATGTGGCTAAAAGAAGTTAATTCTTCCAACTAAAAACAATAGATTTGTTTCCTTTTACAACCTTTATGATACTTAATAATGACGATTTTAAGCTGGATGTAACGTCAGAGATTGGCGATTTGCGTGTGCTGCTCATACATAGTCCGGATAGCGGTTTAGGGAAAGTTGTACCTTCTAAAGCACAGGACTGGCTTTTTGAGGACATTGTACACCTTGATACCATGCGCCGAAAAGAGTACGACTACTATGTTAAATTACTGATGTACTTTCTTGATCCGGCTAAAATTAAGGGAAGGCTGAATGAGATAGACGCCCCCGAAAGCGACCGTGTTTATTTTAAACCCGACAACGAGGGTTTTCATAATTCCGGCAAGGTCATTGAAATTCAAACCCTGTTGAGCGATATTTTACAACAAAAAGATATACGTAAAAAACTGGTTTCTGCTGTTTGTGCCATTGAAAGCTGCAATTATCGCCTGCAATTGCAGTTAATAGAAACAGATCCGGTTGAGCTGGCCAAAATATTTATATCGGGTTCATTAAATGATGATACCATGATATTTGCGCCTATCCCTAACATGATATTCTCGCGAGATATTGGTATAGCCATAAACAATCATATGCTGCTGAACAAACCGGCCAAAAAGGCCCGTGCGAGAGAGACATTATTAGTACGATACATATTTTTTAACCACCCGTTATTTGAAGCTTACCGGGATAATATTCTGGAGATTCCTGAAACTGTGCAGCACTTTTTAAGGCCGGGCGAGGATCAGGAAGAAAAAACCACTTTAGAGGGCGGCGACGTTATGATGGTTAGTCCACAGCATTTAATAATAGGCTGCAGCGAGCGCACTTCAGTAAGTGGGGCTAATGAGGCCATTAAATTACTGTTCGAAAACAATGTAGTAAACAAGGTAAGCATTGTAAAAATTCCGCATAAGCGGGATTATATGCACATTGACACCGTTTTTACGCAGGTGAAACGTAATACCTGGGTGCTGTTACGCTCATTAGCCATTTCGGAAAGCGAGGAGGCACAGGAAGAACCAATTGCCTGGTTTGCCGATAAAAAAAATAAAGACAAACCCGAAATAGTACAGTTTCAAAAAGGCCTTAAGCCGAGGGTATTTAATTGTTTAGAAGACCTTTTGGATGACATTAGCCGGAACGACTTACAAAGCAAAGAGCCTACAAAGTTTATTTATTCAGGTAACAACGAGTTCCCGTTTGATGCCCGCGAGCAATGGACGGACTCCTGCAACCTACTTGCTCTAAAAGATGGCATAGTTTTAGGATATGACCGTAACGATAAAACAGTTGAAGCTTTTAAGCAAAGCGGTTTTGATATTATAAATGTAAAAGACCTTTTGCCCAAGTTTGAGAGTAACGAGCTGAATCC
>JAQBNY010000227.1 GCA_028288315.1 Mucilaginibacter sp. | reverse complement strand
AAGCAACCTTCCCTAACCCGGTTGATACCGTATTGATACTTTTAATAGGTACATACTTTTTATTCAACGTTTTAAAACTTAATCCGTGGCTTTCAGCAGCGGGAGCTATCGCGTTTACTTTTTCTACTTATAATATTATTTTGCTGGTGGCGGGTCACTCCAACCAGGCCTTTGCCATAGCCTTTTTTGCACCGGTATTGGCAGGTATTATTTTAACATTAAGAGGTAACAATTTTACAGGCGGGGCATTAACGGCGTTGTTTTTGGCAATGGAGATAAGGGCCAACCACGTGCAGATGACCTATTACCTGATGCTGGCTATATTTATTTTAGTAGGTATTGAACTGTACCATGCTATTAAAGCAAAAGCTACAGCGGGCTTCTTAAAGTCATTAGCGTTTTTAGGTGCCGCTACGGTGCTTGCCCTTGCGGTAAATGCTTCTATCCTTTGGAGCACGTATGATTACGGTACCGAAACTATCCGTGGTAAATCAAACCTTACCAAAACCACCAAAGAGCCAAGCAACGGTTTAGATAAAGAGTACGCTTACCAATGGAGCCAGGGTGTGGGCGAATCCCTTACCTTTTTAATACCAAATGCTTATGGCGGTGCAAGCCCGGGTACTGAACCCTTAGACCAAAGTTCGGCTACAGTTAGCCTACTAACTAATAAAGGCATACCGGCAGACCAAGCGTTAGGAGTAGCCCAACAAATAAACTCACAAATAATGCCATTGTATTGGGGTAACAAGCCCGGTACAGCCGGGCCATTTTATTTTGGTGCAGTAATTTGTTTCTTATTTGTTTTTGGATTATTAGTTGTAAGGCACCGTTTTAAATGGTGGCTGTTAGCAACTGTTGTTTTAACGTTATTGCTATCATTTGGCAGAAACTGGCCATACCTTTCAGACATTTTCTTTGACTACTTCCCACTATACAATAAATTCCGTGCGGTTGAGTCAATATTGGCAGTTGCAAGTATATGTTTCCCAATGCTGGCATTTTTAGCCATACAGGAAGTTATTACTACAGCTGATAAAAAAATAATACTGAAAAAATTAATGCTTTCGGTTTACATTACCGGCGGTGTTACTTTATTGCTAATTATTTTACCTGATCTTATCTTAAGTTTCAAATCAGCCGACCATGTAACTACAATTAGCTATTTGGGGCAGGCGCTTAAAGGAGATACCGGTATGGCTAATGAAGTAGCAAATGCTATTGTTAAGGATAGAATATCTGCCGAACGTTCTGATGCTATACGCACACTGGTATTTATAATATTAACGTTTGGAGTTTTATGGGCCTTTATTAAGCAAAAAATAAATGTTACAGTTATGTCTGTTTCATTTTTAGCTCTAATACTCGTTGATATGTGGCAGGTAGATAAACGCTACCTTAACGATACCAGTTTTCAGGAAAAGCGGGATGCCACACAAGCAGTTCAGCCGCGTGAGGTAGATACATTTATAATGAAGGATACTGATCCCAACTTCCGTGTGTTTGATTCATCAGCTAATCCTAAGTATGATATGTTTAATCCTTTCTTCCATAAATCGGTAAGCGGTTATTCTGCAGCCCGTTTAAAAAGGTATGATGAGCTATTAGACAACCAATTTAGTAAAAGCATTAACCAGGATGTGCTTGATATGCTTAACACAAAATACATTATCAATACTGACCCTAAAACAGGGCTGGCAAGCATGCGTGCAAATTCAACTGCCTGCGGCCACGCATGGTTTGTAAAAAGCGTTAAATATGTTGAGAATTCAGATGAAGAAATGCTGGCAATTAGCAGCTTTTCGCCAAAAGATGAGGCAATGATTGATAAACGTTATAAATCAATTGTTGAATCAAAAGCAGTGGGTTCAGATCTTAATGGTACCATTAAACTGGTTAGTTACAATCCTGATCATTTGGTATATCAAAGCAGCTCGTCAAGTAACCAGGTAGCGGTATTCTCTGAAATATATTACAACAAAGGCTGGAAAATGCTGATAGACAATGTGGAGCAACCATACTACCGCGCCGACTACCTATTACGTGCAGCCACTATACCGTTGGGTAACCACAAAGTTGAGTTCATCTTCCACCCGGCATCATACTACACCGGCGAAGGAATTTCAATGGCAGGCTCAATACTGTTGGTACTTGCCTTAGGCGGTGCTGTGTTTATGGAAACCAAAAAGAAAAAAACTGCATAAGCACAATTGCTTTGAGCTGATATTAAAAGAGCGATGGGTTTAAAACTCATCGCTCTTTTTGTTCAGGTATTACCTGTATGTCATTGCGAGCGATAGCGCGGCAATCCCTAACATGCTTCTCGCCAACTTTTCTATAGAAGATTGCTTCGTCGTTTCACTCCTCAGCAATGACATTTTGTGAAATTTAGTCGTTCGTTCTTCTATTCCTCAACCAATACCAGCCCAATTTAAAAGCAATAACTAAATGATTAAGCACAGTAGGCACTAAACCATAATGCCTTTTCATAATATCAAAACGCTCTGCCAGGCTTTGGCGGTGTTTGGCTTTTGACATGCCACCAACCAAATATTTAGCTACATAGCCATCAACCTTAACAATTTTTTTAGCCTTTTTAGCTGCGCGGATTATCCAGTCAATATCAGCGCTTAGCTTGTATTTGGGGTCGTACGGTTCTGTAAGCGATTTTTTGATATAAATAGCCTGGTGGCTAACACTCATACCGTAATTAAAGCTTCGCCAGGTAAAATTTTCAGGCGCTTTGTGCCTGCGCTGACCAAGGCTTTGCAGCTGGTCATTAATCATTTCCGTTTCGCCGTAATAAATATCAGCGTTATCTGCAGATGCAAAAACTTTCTCGACTGTGTCGTTAGCATAAAATTCATCGCCAGAGTTCATGAAGATGACGTAATCGCCGGTTGCCAGTTTTAAGCCTTTGTTCATGGCGTCATAAATACCTTTGTCTTCTTCGCTAATGAGCCTGGCAATACGGTTTTCGTAACGTTTTATAATGTCCAATGTGCTATCTGT
>JAQBNY010000202.1 GCA_028288315.1 Mucilaginibacter sp. | reverse complement strand
ACATCGCTTAAAACTACCAGTACATCTTCCTGCTCAAGCAACTTCAGGCCATCCTTGCCGGTATAGGCTTGTAACACCCGGAACCCCTCTAACCCGATAATGCGCGATAGCAGATCGTTTAGTTTTTTTTCATCATCAATGATCAGGATAGTTGTTTGCATTGGGGTTAAGTAAACTGCATTTAAATGATTACAATAATAGAAATAATTAGTGTTTGTGTATGTAAGCTTAGTTACCTAATTATATAATGAGGTGGGTTGAATTCTACATTGTTGCTTTTGAAGACGTCAATAAATAGCATTCTTAAACTATCTTGGGCATTGTATGTTAGCTATATAAAATGATTTATGAATAATTTTTTCAGAGGCATTATAGCAGCATGGGGTGCTAAAAAATTAGGCGGAGGTTGTTTCTCTACCATAATAATATTTATTGTTATTTATGTGCTGTTAGGAAATGCGATCAAAAATCTCATGCAGCCCCCGCCAATGCTAAAGTTGAAACTGTGAGTAAACATTAACGCTTGTTATTAATGGCATAACCTTTTATAACTTTCTTATCATATCTATGTGCGGTATTCCATCCTCATCATAAGGCTCACTAGCTACTACAAAACCTAATGAAGAATAAAAGTTTAAAAGATAAGTTTGGGCGCCTATTTTAATAGCACCTTCGGCAAATACTTGCTGGCATTTTTCAATAGCAAGTTTCATCAATATACGGCCTGCACCTGTTCGCCTGTATTTTGGGTTTGATACCACTCGGCCAATAGACATTTCATTAAAAGATAATCCTGGCGGTACTAAGCGTGCGTAGGCTGCAAGTTCATTGTCTTTAAATAGCATAAGGTGATAACATTTCAGGTCTTTGTTATCTATATCCTGGTAAACGCAATTTTGTTCAACAACAAAAACCTCACTTCGTAATCGTAAAATATTGTACAGTTCCGTTACCGTAAGCTCATTAAAGAATTTAATATGAGGTGTGAATTCCATAATAGTATTTTAAGCGATAAAAGTATTGCTTAACCTTAATCTAAACAATACAAAAGCTTATATAAATTGGGTTTTTTATATTGTTGATGTAATAAATAATACTAAACGTGTATATAATTGGATTATATAGGTGAGTGGTATGAACGATGCTTCTCTAGTGTCTTACTTAACTGTGTGTCTTTATTTTAGTTTTAAACACTATTACCAGCAGCTTTTTTCAATAAACTACTTAATAAATTATTTTTATGGCTTTTTTAAAGTAAAAATATATCAATATCCATAAACCATGCCTTTTTTATTCATTTTATCGTTCATTAAATAATCTATTTTGCCATTTATGCATAAATTTCTCACATTTCTTTAGGAATTTATCTTTATTTCTCACATTATTTAATAATTTACTCTCTTTTCAGCAATATTTTACCAATAATCTTTGTGTAATTAATAATATTGTTATACTTTGAGCCAATTAACTTTTAACTTTTAACGCATGAAACAAAAATTACTCAATTTTTTATTGGGTTTGCTGTTAATAGGTAGCCATGCCTATGCACAAACCAGAACAGTAACTGGTACAGTTACCGGAAAGGATGACGGAAAAACGCTTCCTGGAGTTTCGGTAGTGGTTCAAGGTACCAGATCCGGTACTCAAACTGGCCCTGATGGATCCTTTTCAATTAAAGTGCCGGCCGGCCAGGCAATCGTATTTAGCTTTATTGGCTTTACTTCAAAAACGGTAACACCAGCTGGTTCAACGCTAAACGTCTCTCTTGAAGGTTCGGCAAGTGCCCTTAACGAAGTTGTAGTAACCGGTTATGGTACACCAACTACAAAAAGGGATAACGTTGGTACTCAATCAACAATTAAAGGGGGGACATTAAGCGAACAGCCTGTTCAAAACTTTCAACAATCATTGGGTGGCCGTGCAGCAGGTGTGCAGGTAACCATTCCAAGTGGTGTGGTGAATGCGCCGCCCGTATTCCGTATCCGTGGTACAAACTCAATTAACCTAAGCTCACAGCCAATAGTTGTGGTAGATGGTATTGTTAGTATTACAGGTGATTTAAGTGCAACCAACGCTACCAGTAATGCTTTAGGTAACATCAACTCTGAAGATATTGAAAGTATTGACATCTTAAAAGATGCTGCTGCAACTGCTATTTACGGTAGCCGCGGTGCTAACGGTGTAATTTTGGTTACCACTAAAAAAGGTAAAAAAGGTAAACCACTTGTTACGTTTGATAGCTGGACAGGTATGTCAAAAGCTACCAGGTTACCTAAATTGTTGGATGCATTCCAGTATACCGATATTAAAAACGAGGCTTTAAAGAATGCCGGTTTATATAACGCAGGCCCAGCTACCCCAACACTTCAAACAAGATACTATGGTTTGTTTAACGATGCAAACGGCAACCCAATCAATACCAACTGGAATGATTATGTATATCGTACGGGTGTTGCTACAAGCAATACAGTAAGTGTAAGCGGTGCTAATGATTACACCAGTTATTACTTATCAACAAATTATAGTAAGCAAAAAGGTATTTTGCAAGGTAATGAGTTTGGCAGGCGTAATATTTTAGCCAGTGTTGATCATAAAGCCAGTAAGTATGTTACATTAGGTGGTAAAATAAGTTACTCTAATGAGCAAAACTACGCATCAGCAAGTACAGGATCGACATCTGGTAGTGCTTACGGTACTGAAGGTTTAGGCCGTATCGTATTAGTAATGCCGTCAAATATTTCGCCTTATAATAACGATGGTACTTACAACTTAAATGGTAGCTCTATAGGCACACAAGGCAACACCAACATTGGCGTAACTTACCCCAATATTTTGCCCATACTTGATTTGAACCGTTCAAATAACGAGTTGCAGCACATTGCATCAAACGTATATTTTCAGGTTAAGCCAGCACCATGGGTAACATTAAAAACAGTTTACGGTATTGATAATATTTTCTCTGATAACCAGATATTTAATAGCCCTCTACAAGGTAATGGTAACCCTACAGGTAGTGCAACATCTACATACGCCAAGTATAAATCTTACACATGGTCAAACACAGTCGAGTTTAATAAGTCTTTTGCATCGAAGCACAATTTTACCCTACTTATAGGTAATGAACAAGTACGTAATACTATTGACGGGTTTGGTTTAAACAGGACAGTATTGTCTGACCCCGCATTTAATGTTATACAGGCGGGTTTCACAACAAATGCAGCTTCAAATTTACAGTTAACTGAAAACTATCTTGTTTCATTCTTTAGCCGTTTAGTTTACAATTTTGATAATAAATATATTATTAATGCCACAATGCGTAGAGATGATTATTCGGCTTTTGGTCCAAGTAAAAAGACCGGATATTTCCCAGGTGGTGGTGTTAAATGGGATGTAGCGCGTGAAGGTTTCTGGAGTACTATCAAAGCAGATAAAATCTTTAGCAGCTTCCAACTAAGAGGTAGCTACGGTAAAGTAGGTAACAACGGTTTAGGTGATTTTGCTGCAACGAGCTTTTATGCATCAAATGTTTATAACACTAACCCAACTTTAGCACCTTCACAAACAGGGAATAATTTGTTAGGATGGGAAACCAGTTACAAAACAGATATTGGTGTTAATTTGGGTTTATTTAATGATAGAATTACTGCGGAGGTTGCTTATTATAAAAATAATATATCTGGTCTAATATTTAACGTACCACAGGCCCCTTCAGCAGGGTTACCAACTAACCCTTATTTGAACATAGGTTCAATGTATAACAAAGGGTTAGAGGTTACCATTAATGCTGATGCTGTAAGAACTAAGGACTTCACCTGGTCACCATCTTTCAACATTAGTTTTAATACTAATAAAGTAACAGCTTTGGCACCGGGTACCACAACGCTTCTTGGCTCTACTTCAAGCCTGGAAGTTACTAACATTACAGAAGTTGGTAAGCCATTATCTAACCTGTACATTGTTCGTACACATGGTGTTGACCCGGCTACCGGCCGCAGGATATTTGTTGACGGCAAAGGCCGTGATGTTTATTTTGATTTTTACGGTGCCAACCGCTGGACCTATGCTGATGGCAGCGTAGCACCGGCCATATCTCAATCTACTGATGCTGTTAACTATAAGCAAGCACAACCTAAAGGTTTTGGTGGTTTCAGCAATACTTTCCGTTACAAAAATTTTGATCTGAACATCTTACTTACCTACCAGTTTGGTGGTAACCTTTACTACGGAACAGGGTCAGGCTTGCTTGACCAACGTTTTTGGAATAACAGTGTTGATGTGTTGAACAGATGGACAGCTCCAGGCCAAATTACAAATATTCCGCAGGTTAAATACAATGATAACATCTCTAACGGGTCTACAATGCCAT
>JAQBNY010000155.1 GCA_028288315.1 Mucilaginibacter sp. | reverse complement strand
ATCAAGCAAAAATTATAGCAGCACTTTTAGTGGGTGCTGCGGCAGGCGCCGCTTTGGGTTTATTGTTGGCTCCTGAAAAAGGCGAAGACTTAAGAGGCGAGATAGCTGACTATGTAAACGATTTAATAGCAACAGCTAAAGACAAAGCACAAACAACTGCCAGCAGTGCGAAAGAATATGGCAGCAATGTTGTTGATTCTGTAAAATCAAAATTTGGCGGCGCCGTCAGCGATGCTGAAGCTGCTGCTGATGCTGCAAAATCAAAAGTAAAAAGTACCGCCGGCGACTGGAATAATTCTGTCCAGAACGTGTAAGGTATTTACCTAATATAAAAAATCCACCGGCTAATTAGGCGGTGGATTTTTGGTTTGGGCTTTTCTTTTTCCTTTTTCTTGGAGGGAGTTAATAAACTATGTCACTAACAAATGACATGGTAGTTATACTCATTTAGCTGTCCAGGTATTATCAGCCTTATTAGCATCAACAAAAATACCGTTGTCTAAAGTGACAGACTTAAGGCTCTTACCTACTACAGCTTTAAAGGTTACAGATGTTTTTTTCTGGTTAGCTTCCCAAATGGCAGGGGTTTGGTGGATGGTTTTGGTGCTGCCATCAGTAAAGGTTAATACAACATCAAACGGAATAGCATAACCACCAATGTTGTTAATCGTTAAAGTATAGCCATCTTTACCTTTTACCGCGTTTGATATTGCTATATCATTATAACCATTGGTGAAGAACCAATTTTTAAAATACCAATCCAAATTTCTGCCGCTTACGTTACTCATTGAATTAAAGTAATCCCATGGAATAGGGTGCTTGCCGTGCCATCTATCCATATAGCCATGCAATGCTTTTTTAAATAATTCATCGCCCAGCATATCTTTTAAGCCAAGGTAGCTTAATGATGGTTTGCCGTAAGCGTTGTTGCCATAGCCGCCGGTTTGCTCGTTTGATGGGGTAATTATCGGCAGATCTTCGGCTGTCGACTTATTATTTATCCAACTGTTTATACGAAATTGTTTGTAAAAAGCAGCGGCCTGCTGCGGGCCTTTTTCGTCAATGCCTATAAGATATTCAAATGTAGTTGCCCAGCCTTCGTCCATAAAAGCGTATTTGCTTTCATTAATGCCCATATAAAATGGGAACCAGGTGTGTGCTATCTCGTGGTCCTGTACCAGTTGTGCAAAACTCGCATCGCCTACCTGGCTATCGTTTACCATCATTGGGTATTCCATATCGGCAAAGCCCTGGAAAGCCGTCATCTTTGGGAAAGGATAAGGCACACCCGGCCAGTTGTTACTGAACCAACCTAAAGCATTGCGCCCATTTTGTACTGATTTTTTAAAGTCTGTTCCTTTTTCAGAATAGGCCGCCTGCACGCTTGATCGTCTGCCGATTGTTTTATCAACCACAACACTTGCCGCATCCCACAAGTAGTGGTCGCTTATACCAACAGCCATATCGCTAATGTTAGTTGCTTTCCATGTCCAGGTGTTCATTGCATTTTGAGTTGTGATTTTTTTACCTGTTAAATCCTCTAGTGTAGCAATATGCATGGTGCTGTCATTACTCATTGATTTGTGCAGCTTATCGGCATACTCCTTTTGTAAAACCTGCGTAGGATTTTGCAGGGTGCCTGTTGCCCAAACAATATAGTTTTTAGGAACGGTCACATTTAGAGTGTAATCATTAAAATCATTATAAAACTCTTTCGAGTCTACAAATTCTATGCGGTCCCAACCATTGTAATCGTCATAAACAGATACTCGTGGGTAAAAATAGGCGAGGTAATAGGTTGTTGAATCTATCATACCCTCGCGTTCGCTTTGCTTGCTTACATCAAAGTGCCAGGCAATATTAATTTTTACAGAATCATGCGGCATTAAAGCATTAGGTAAGCTTACCGCCTGGTTGGTTGATGCCATAGTGGTATTGTTCCATATCTTTTTTTGCCCACTTATCAAGAAGGTGTCTATCTGTATACCTTGGGTAAGGTAATCGGCACCTGCAGCCCTGTCCCTTGCCGCGCCCGGGCGATGAATATTTAGGATAAGCTTCATATTAAGCCTTTTTAAAGTATCCGGGCTGTTGTTTATATAAGTGATTTGTTCGGTGCCTTTTACAGTACGGTCCGGAGGGGTAGCGGTTACAGAGATATTATAACGGCCAAAATTTTGCCAGTACTTACTGCCGGGTTTGCCATCAGGCGAACGTGTGCCTTTTGCATATGCCTGCTTAATATCCCGCGGCATGTACAAGCTTTGCGCCTGCAACTGAAAAATTATACCGCTGCAAAAAGCGGTTAGTAGTATATATTTTAATGTATTCATGTGTGTATATAAGCAATTATTGAACTTTTAACTGAAGCAAAGTTAAAAATATAGGCCTGTTTATTTACCGTGTATATAGACGATTTTTAGTAAACGAATTGTTACACTGCTTTAAGGTTAAAGGCTTGTGTGCGTTGATTTTATTTTTTTTCTTTGTTTAAGTTATTTTAGTAGGGGTATTAAATAGCTAACAGAGCCGGGCTTTATGCCCGGCTCTGTTTTTTACAGGCAAATTATCAGATAATTAATCGCTGGTAATATATTCTTTAGCTATCAGCAAAAACAGCTTGTCGTTATCAGCAGATTCGTCAAAGTTTTCAATAAGCAGTTGTTTAGCGTCATCGTATTTTAATAGTTTAGCTATCATTATAAGCATACGATATGATGTTATGTTAACATGCTCCAGCAATTGTACATAAAGCATTATATCCAGGTCATTTAAAATAGGCATGGTTTGCTTCTCATCTAAACAAAACTCATTTTTAATAATGTTTGTAATTGGGTTACAATTAAGGTCAACGGGCTTCTCGTTAATTAGTTTGTAAATTTCGTCCATGCGGGCAATCTGATTTTTTACGTCGTGCCCAAATTCTTCCAGAGCCAATTGCAGGCCTTTAAATGAAGCTAAGCTCATCAAGTGATCAATGTTGTTTCTTAAAAAGCATTTTCCGTTATATATGCGGTTAAGATGATGAGTGAAAATAGCTTTCAAAAAATGATTATCAGGGGCGGCTGAAGTGTTTGGCATGATGTTTAAATTAATGGGTAAGGAGGGTAAAACTCTGATTTTTTCATCAAAGTTTAAAAACTGAATTGCTATGTAAATGTAAGTTTAATAAATGAGGTAATAGTGTATTAATAAATACCTTTGTATTCTACTTATAAAAACATGAGATATAAATTAGGTGATTTTGTGCGGTTTGTTGACGAGAAGCTGGAAGGCTATATAACCCGCATTATAGATGAGCAAATGATAGGGGTAACAGTAGAGGATGATTTTGAGATACCTGTACTAGCCAGCAAAGTAACATACGTTCACGGGCATGGCGCTGTAAGCCATGATGAAGATTACGTTGCACCAACAAACCTGCCTGCAGGTGAGTTTAAAAGCAAGGGTGTGCATATTGCTGTTGTAACCGATGCTAAAGCAAACGCGCTGGTACATTTATATCTGGTAAACGAAACATCTTACCAACTATTAACCGCTGTTACTACTGAGCAGCAGAAAACGCTCAAAGGCGAATTTGCAGGTATTATTGAACCTCAGTCTTCGGCTAAAATATATTCTGCAAAACTTTCCGACCTGCAATTGTGGCCAAAATTTATTTTTCAGATTTTGTTTTTCACAAGGCAAAATCAGCCTTTGGTAGCACCCTTAAATATAACAGAGCAGTTTAAGGCAAAAGATTTTTCGGGCGCTAAAAAATTAGTCCCAATTTTAAAGCAGCAAGCATGGCTGATACAGCTTGACGAGCCCGAACTGATAATAGATGCCCAAAAACTAAAAGAAAGCTTTTTTAAACCTGCCCAGGAAAAGCAGGAGGTGCAAAAGCCCGTAAGTGAGCTTGACCTGCATATTGAAAAGCTGCGCGATGATTACCAGTTTTTAAGCAGCAGTGAGATATTGAACATCCAGACAGACAATTTTAAAAAAGCGTTAGATGCTGCTATAGTCCACCAAATGCCCGATATTACTTTCATCCACGGGACAGGTAATGGTATTTTAAAACACGAGTTGCACAAACTGCTAAGTAAACACCCCAAAGTACAAACCTTTATGGATGCCCGTAAAGAGAAATTTGGTTATGGGGCTACAAAGGTTGTTTTGAAGTAACCTAAGAATTTATTTTGAGTTAGATATTGGTTGTAATATAAATAAGCAACTGGGCTTAAACTTTTGTATTACAAAATGTGTTTGATGGGGTATGGATATACTACATACTGCTATTATACATGCTGCCCGAATTGGGGAGGTGCCCGTATTAAAGGAACTGGCAAGCCAGAACACTAATTTTAATTTTAAAGATGAAAAGGGATACACTCCCCTTATCATTGCTTGCTATAATAATCGATATGAAGCTGCAAAAGTATTGATTGATGCGGGAGCAGATATTAACGCTGCTGATTTTGGCGGTAATACCGCATTAATGGGCGTTTGCTTTAAAGGATACAGCGATATAGCCCAGCTATTGATTGATGAGGGCGCGAATTTAAACCAGCAGCATGGCAATGGTGGCACAGCTTTAATGTTTGCTGCTATGTTTGGGCGCAATGGTATGGTTAAGCAATTATTGGATAATGGAGCAGATAAAACTATTCTTGACTCAAGGGGCCTATCGGTATTTGATATTGCCGCACAGCAAGGCAATGAAGGTGCAATTGCAATATTAGAACAATAAAAAAAGTCCTCTTAACCGGAGGACTTTTTTTATTACATTTAAGCAGGTATTCTTCTCGGTTTTTCTCTTTCCCAGAAACGGTGCTGCTTAATAGCTTCAATAAATTCACTGGCTAAGCCTTCGGCATCGTCACTCACTATAACGCCTTCATCATTCTCCATTTTTTTACTGAAATAAGTGGCTTCTAAAACTTGCATGGCATTAGCATCTGCTGCTATTGGCTTACAATGTTTAAATGCCTCGTTCAAAAAATGAATGGCATTGGCCTCGGCTGCAATAGAAGCAACGCTGTTGGTGCCACCAGGTACATAAACCGCGTCAAATAAAACAGATGCGGTGGTTAAGAATGTGTCATCTACTTGGATCTGTTCATCATTTTGAGACATGATAAAACCTAACCTGGGCGCAATAACTTCAACTGCGCCACCTTCCTCTTCTATAGCTTCTTTAACCGCGAATAATGACTTTTCATCCACACCATCGGCAGCCAGTATAGCCACCTTACGTGTTTGAATACTATCCTTTATCGTATTAGCCATGCTTAGGGCCTCTGACTTTTTGAGTGAACTTTCTACCTGTACAGATTCGTAATCTCCCGGATCAGCATCAGCAGGGATATTTTTATTAATAGGAGTTTCGGGGGTTGGTACATGCAAGCCTAATGCATAGGCTACTTCTGCAGCAAGCCCTTTATCTACCATAGATAAGATACCCAGCATGCGTTCGCGAATAGCAATGGTTTTAACTTTGCCTAATTCAAAGCTCAAAGCATCTATTATATGGTTCTTTTCCGGGTCAGACTGGCTGTTAAAGAATAACCTTGCCTGACTAAAGTGGTCTAAAAAGCTTTTGCTTCTTACCCTTATTTTACGGCCATCAATGCGTTCATTATAGCTAACATAGCCACCTTCGGTAGCTTTGGCCTGGGCAGGGGAATTACCGCCTAACGAGTTTGGGCCATAACTGGTTTTGCCGGCATTAATAGCCTGTCGCATATGTCCGTCGCGCTGGTTATTATAAACCGGTACAACTGGGCGGTTAATAGGAATTTCCTGAAAGTTTGGCCCGCCTAAACGCAGTAATTGGGTATCGGTATAAGAGAATAACCGGCCCTGTAATAATGGGTCATTAGTAAAATCAATACCCGGCACAATGTGCCCTAAGTGAAAAGCTATTTGTTCAGTTTCGGCAAAAAAGTTATCCGGGTTGCGGTTTAGTGTCATTTTGCCAATGCGTTGTACAGGTACCAGCTCTTCAGGGATAATCTTGGTAGCATCAAGCAAATCAAATTCAAACTTAAACTCATCTTCTTGCGGTACAATTTGTACACCTAGTTCCCACTCAGGGAAAGCGCCGCTTTCAATAGAATCCCAAAGGTCACGACGATGAAAGTCCGGATCTTTACCTGATATATTTTGCGCTTCATCCCAGGCAACAGAATGCACACCCAATAATGGTTTCCAGTGGAATTTTACAAAACTGGCCACGCCATCGGCATTTACAAACCTGAAAGTATGTACCCCAAAACCTTCCATCATACGGTAACTGCGCGGTATAGCACGGTCGCTCATTACCCACATAATCATATGGGTTGATTCTGGCGTTAAAGAAATAAAGTCCCAAAATGTGTCATGAGCAGATGCTGCCTGCGGTATTTCGTTATCAGGTTCTGGTTTTACTGCATGGATCACATCGGGGAATTTAATAGCATCCTGTATGAAAAATACCGGGATGTTGTTGCCCACTAAATCAAAATTACCTTCCTGCGTATAAAATCTTACTGCAAAACCGCGCACATCCCTCGCCAAATCGGTTGATCCGCGAGAACCTGCAACAGTTGAGAAACGCACAAATACAGGTGTTTCTGTTTCTGTATCATTCAGAAAAAGCGCTTTGGTTACTGCTGATTGGCTTTCATATACTTTAAACACCCCATGAGCACCAGATCCGCGGGCGTGCACCACCCGTTCAGGAATACGCTCATGATCAAAGTGTGTTATCTTTTCTCTAAAGATAAAGTCTTCCAGCAGGGATGGGCCACGGTCACTGGCCTTTAGTGTGTTTTGGTCGTCGTTTATTTTTGTACCTGTGTTGGTAGTCATTAACTGACCATTTGCATCATCTCTGAATTGGCCCAGTTGTTCGCTTTTTTTATTGCTTGGTTCCGCAGTAGGTTTTTCCGGCTTGGTTTTCTTATTTGCCATTATAATTTATGCTTTAAGGTTTATTAGGCTTCTTCTGATGCCTTGTAATTGATCTCGTTTTCAGCTACATCGGTTAATAACTCATCTGCCGCTTTTTCTTCTGTAAGCGTTTGATACAGCAGGTTTGCTATATCACTCAACCCTAATGTTTTTGCCAATTGAGTTAAGCCACCATAAGTTGCTATCTCGTAATGCTCAACTTTTTGTGAAGCAAGAATAATGCCTACATCTCTTGTGGCTGTTCCTTCTTCGGTGCTTTCAATAATTCCTTCTCCTTCTTTGGTTAAACCTTCCATTGCATCGCATTTTTTTGCCAAAGGTTCCTGGCCTAACAATGAAAATACCTTTTCCAGCCGACTAACATGTCCTTTGGTTTGTTCCAGGTGATCAGTTATGGTGCTTTTTAACTTACCTGAGGTAGCTGCCGATATCATCTTTGGCAGGTTTTTTACAAGGTGGTTTTCAGCCCAGTAAATATCCATTATACTGTCTTTAAATAATTCTAATAGAGCAGGTTCAGCCGTTGGCGAAGTTTTAGTGGAGAAATCTGGTTCTGTATTGGTTTCTTTTTTCATGATGATATAGTGATTAATGAAGTTGTGGAATACTATATCAACAAACAATAAAAGGGAATTCTTTGTTTAATTTATAATAAAATATTTTATTGTTGAATTAATATTAAATAACTAAAGGTTACTCTATCTGTTAAACATGGGAAGAAATTGCAGTTTTGACAGATAATCCGAAATAGATAGAATTATAGTGCAAGCTGCATCTGTAAAAAAAGTAAAAACATTATCTATGGTTAATAGTTGTAGTTATAAGTTAATTAATATAAATCATTATATAAATAAGCAGTATGAAAAAGATAAGTTTGATAATGGCCGTAGCAGCCACATGCGCATTAGGATATGCCACAGCAAAAACAACACACACAACGGATAAAGCAATATTAACAAATGGTACTATCACTGTAAACCAAGATACTGTACCTAAAAAGCGTTCAAATAAAACAACTAAGCAAACAGGTACAACAACTAACCCATCGGCTTACCCAACAACACCAACAAACCCTAATACACCTACAGATCCTACAAATCCGAGTATACCTCGTGACCCAAATAGTCCAACAACACCAACAACACCGACTACGCCATCTAGTCCAACAACACCATCAAGTCCAACAACACCAACAAGCCCTACTACGCCGAGCCCAACAACACCATCAAGCCCTACTAGTCCAACAACACCATCTAGTCCAACAACACCATCAAGCCCGACTAGCCCAACAACACCACCAAATAAATAATTGGGGATTTTGTTAATATAAAAAAGGCCGGAGTTATAATAACTCCGGCCTTTTTGTTTTAGAATACCCATTGTTCAGAAGGTATTCAACTATATAACTTGTTACTGTTTCTCTACATATTCTTTTAAACTGATACCCAGGATATGGTTCCAGCCTGCAGAGAAGCTTGAAGTTGCAAAGTCAGGATTGTCTTGAGGGAAGGTTTCAAGGCCGGTATGAGTTATACGCACCAGTGTTTTATCCCCTTCGGGGAAAAGCTCAAAACTCACTTCTGAACTTCCTGGAAAACCATCATATTGCCATGTGTAGTTCAGTTTTTTTTCTGGTTCAACAGCTGTTATCCGGCATAAGTGTAAATACTTTTCACCTTTACTTCCCGAGCCATAAAATTGAAACTCGAAACCAACGCGGGGTTCAAAGCTATCCAGCTTAAAATACCATTCCTTCATTTTATCATTCTCAGTTAAGGCTTGCCATACACGGCTTGCCGGAGCGTTCAATGTGCGCTCAACAATCAGCGGTTTTGTTTCCATAATTTATTTAAGTTTTTGTTCATTAGTTTCTTTATCTAAAAAATCTTCCAGTGCATCCAGCTTACAGGTCCAAAAGGCACGGTACTGATCTGCCCAGGTAGCAACCTGTTCAAGCTTTTTCAGGTTGGCTTTGCAGTAACGTTCGCGGCCCTGCTGTGTTATAAACACCAAGCCACACTCGGTTAATATTTTAATATGCTTTGATACTGCCGGCCTGCTAATATCAAAATTATCGGCAACGGCATTCAAATTCAATTGCTGTTTAGCCAGCAGGTTAATAATATCCCTGCGGGTAGGGTCGGCTATGGCCTGGAAAACATCTCTTCTCATATCATTATTTGAAACCGTTCGGTTACAAATATATAAGTAACCATTCGGTTACGCAAGCTTTATGGAAAAATATTATATACATAAGCTAAAGAGAAGATAGCGGACGAGTTATATATGAAAATATCCTGCGCAATATCCGTAGGTTCATTATAAATAATTATCTTAGTTTTCGCATTAACTAAACAATCATAACCGCATGTTTTTTTTCACTTTCCTGGCAGCTTTTTTATTAACCGTCCGGATACGAAGAGCACTCAAGTTTTCGCCAATATATCCTAAATGGCGTACGGCTCTAAATGCATCAGGCTGGATAATTATTGGGTTATGGTTGCTTTTCAATAGCAATTTTAGTACCGAGGTTAATGAAATTTTAGGTGCATTAATGTTATTAGGCATAGTGCTTTATCTCAAAAAAGAACCTGATTTTAAATCATTTGAGGTGTTGCTCTTTGCCCATTATCCGTTAGTTATTATATCTTTTGTAAATGGTGTAATTAGTTTAGTCTTCCCTGATTTTTTTAATAAGTGGGATAATTTTTTTGTATGCGCCCAAATAGTTGCCTTTGGCTGGATCTTTGCGCGTTTTGCTACATCCAAAAAACAGCAGGAAGAGATCAAGCGTGTTAATCAGCGTAAATCCGAATTAGAAGTTTTAGTGGCCCAACGTACTATGGAGATTACTAAACAAAGAAACGAGTTGCAGGATGCGCTTAAAGAATTACAGGCTACACAGGCACAGTTAATACAGCAAGAAAAATTAGCCTCGCTTGGGGAGCTTACAGCAGGCATTGCCCATGAGATACAAAACCCGCTCAATTTTGTTAACAATTTCTCTGAAGTGAGCATGGAACTTATTGACGAAATGGAGCATGAACTGGGTAAAGGCGATACCGAAGAGGCCATAACTATAGCCGCTGATATTAAACAAAATCTGGAGAAGATACGCCATCACGGGCAACGTGCAGATGGTATTGTTAAAGGCATGCTGCAGCATAGCCGTGCCAGTAGTAATGTAAAAGAGCCTACAAATATTAACATCATTGCCGACGAATACTTTAGGCTGGCTTATCACGGGTTACGGGCTAAAGACAAATCATTTAATGCCGAACTGGTGACTAATCTTGATCCGGATTTACCTGTTGTTAATATTGTGCCACAGGATGTGGGTCGTGTACTGCTAAATATGTTCACCAATGCATTTTATGCAGTGCATGAAAAAAAGAAAATAGCCGGCTCTGATTTTAAACCCAAGGTTGAAGTAAGCACCCGCACTATACAGACATTAACACGCGGCCCTCACGGTATTGAAATAAGAGTAAAAGATAATGGAAACGGTATACCCGATGCTATTAAGGATAAGATAATGCAGCCGTTTTTTACCACCAAGCCGGCGGGCGAGGGTACAGGATTAGGTTTGTCACTTAGTTATGATATTATTGTGAAAGCGCACAAAGGAAAGATTGATATTAACAGTAAAGAAGGAGAGGGTACGGAGTTTATAATTTCCCTTCCGGTATAAAATGGAATTATCTATCTTTAAACACCATATGAAAATTTTAGTTGTAGACGACGAAGCAGATGTTCAGCCCCTTTTTTTACAACGTTTCCGCAAGGAGATTAAAAACCACGAGGTTGAATTTAGGTTTGCCTTATCAGGTGAAGAAGCACTGAAATATTTGAAAGAAAAACATTCAGAAGTGGTGTTGATCCTGTCAGATATTAACATGCCGGGTATGAGTGGTATAGAATTGCTTGACCATATCAGGCATGATTTTAACATGCCACCTCAACCTGTGGTAATGATGATAACTGCTTATGCCGATAAAGAGAATTATAAACAGGCAATGGACAAAGGCGCGGACGACTTTTTAACTAAGCCGCTCGATTTTAATTTATTAAAAGAGAAATTAAAAACAATTAGCGAATAATGGCCAAAATACTGGTAGTGGATGATGAGGCTGATCTTGAGATTTTGGTGAAACAAAAGTTTCGCAAAAAGATCAGAGAGAACGTGTACCATTTTATTTTTGCGCAGAACGGTGAAGAGGCTTTACAAAAAGTTAAAGAACACCCAGATGTGGATATAATCCTGTCTGATATAAACATGCCCGTTATGGATGGGCTTACCCTGCTTAGCCGCTTGCCAGAAGCTAACCCCCTTATAAAGGCAGTTGTAGTATCAGCCTATGGCGATATGCAAAACATACGTACGGCTATGAACCGGGGCGCGTTTGATTTTATATGCAAACCGGTTGATTTTGAAGACCTGGATGTTACCATGGAAAAGACCATTACCTATGTGAAGCAAATGCAGGAAACCCTGCGTGCCATAAAGGAGAACAACATACTGAAAATGTATGTGGATGAGAACGTCCTCAATTTTATGTCGCATAAGGAGTTTGAAGATACGCTTATGAAGAATGAGATACTGCAGGCAACAGTAATGTTTATTGATGTTTGCGGTTTTACTTCAATAACAGAGCACGTGCCGGCTAACACTATAGTGAACCTGCTGAATGGCCTGTTTGATAAAGTTGTAAAAGAAATAATTGCCCAGGGCGGCCATGTAGATAAATTTATGGGCGATGCTGTGATGGCGGTTTTCCGTGGAGAATTTCATCTTGACAGGGCTATTGATACGGCTTTGGCAGTAAAAGCACAGTTAAGTAATGAACCGGAGATCTCCGCTGGCGATAAAACATTTAAACCCGAGATCTCGGTAGGTATCAATTCAGGCGAAATGTTATCCGGTAATATAGGTTCGGCATCATTACGCAGGTTAGATTACACTGTTATTGGCGATGCTGTGAATCTGGCACAACGCTTACAAACTGTTGCAAAGGCAGGGCAGATAATTATTACCGAAGATGTTTACAAGCAGGCAAAAGAATCTTTTAAATGCAGTATAAATGGCGAATTTATACTCAAGAACAAATTAAAGCCCGTTAATACTTACGAGGTTATTGAATAACTTAGTGCCTTGCACGGCGTTTTAGTACGCCACCTGCAGCTTCTTTTATAATACTGGTAAATATAAAAGCTTGAGGATCAATTTCATGTACCATGTTTCTTAAACGGCGCAGTTCCAAACGTGTTACTACCGTAAAAACAATATCAACAGGGTAGCTTACATCAAAGCTTTCTTTCAGAAAACCGCGCTCGCCTTTATAAACGGTTATACCGCGGCCCAGTTGCATCACCAGCATCTCTTTTATTATTTGGTTTTTACTGGATATAATGGTTACCCCGGTATATTCTTCCAATCCTTCAATTACAAAATTAATCGTTCGGGAGGCTGTGTAGTAGGTAAGTATAGAGTATAAGGCTGTAGGTAATCCCAATTTAACAGCAGCTATCAGGAAAATGATAATATTAATGCCGAGTATGATCTCGCTTATAGTAAAACTAATACGCTTGCCGGTATATAAGGCCAAAACCTCAATACCATCCAGCGCACAGCCACCGCGTATGGCTAAACCAATCCCAATACCCATAAATACACCGCCAAATATGGATACAAGCAACTTATCAGAAGTAATTTGCGGGTAAGGGATAAAATGGAGGCACAAAGCCAGTCCAATAATTGCTAGTGAGGTTTTAACCGCGAAGGACTTATCAACCTGGAAAGCCCCCATAATAATAAAAGGGATGTTAGCGAGCGTAATTATGTAAGCAATGTTTACATGATAAAGCTCATGTATCAGCAATGAGATACCTGTGACACCGCCATCAAAAAAAGCATTAGGTACCAAAAAACTTTTTAAGGCAAAGCCGCAAAATAATATACCGGCAAGGGTATAAACGGTATCTAAAAAAGTGATTTTTATAGCTTTGCTATTACTCATTTGGCTTTGGTAAATATTTATTGAATATGTTTGGCTATTTGTTGCACTAAGATATTAAATTGATGTAATAAACCGGACACGCAAATATTAAATAAGTCTGCGACCTACTTCTCCGTCGCTCGCTTATACCTGGGGCGATAAGAACCCTTTTTCCTCACCCTCTTTCCGCTTGCGGAGAGAGGATGGTCGAGCGGAGCGATGACCGGTGAGTCAAACAATAAGCTACAATGCTACTATTTGTAATATTTCCCTTTGTTTGTGAGCCCAAAGTCATATCTATAAACTTTGCTATCTACAGCGCCTCTTTTAGTATTAATTTTGAATGAAATATACCCCAGCCAATAAATCAACGGCAGGAAAATAAGTACTATGAGTTTAAAAAAATTATCTGATATTAAATATTCTGTATTAGATCTGGCAACAGTTACCCAAGGCAGCACCCCTGCCGATAGCTTTAAAAAAAGCATGGATGTTGCCCAACAATCCGAAAAATTAGGTTACACCCGTTACTGGTTTGCCGAGCACCATAACATGATGAATGTGGCAAGCTCTGCTACATCAGTATTAATAGGATACATAGCAGGTGGCACAAAAACCATCAGGGTAGGCTCGGGGGGTATTATGCTGCCCAACCACTCACCATTAGTTGTGGCGGAGCAGTTTGGCACGCTGGCATCACTTTACCCCGGCCGGATAGATTTGGGTTTAGGCCGCGCGCCGGGTACTGATCAAACAACAGCACTGGCCATTCGTGGCGAAAACTTTAACGCGGCACATAACTTCCCGCGGGATATTGTAAAGCTGCAGACTTACTTTTCGGCAGAAAATGCCACAGCCAAGGTAAGGGCCATTCCCGGCGAGGGATTGGATATACCTATCTGGGTTTTAGGTTCAAGCACAGATAGTGCAAAAGTAGCGGCAGCATTGGGTTTACCTTATGCCTTTGCCAGTCACTTCGCGCCTACGTATTTCATGGAGGCCATCAAAATTTATCGCGACAACTTTAAACCGTCAGAACATTTGCAGAGCCCTTATGTAATGTCATGTGTAAACGTAGTAGCTGCTGATACCGATGCAGAAGCCGAGCGTTTGGCGACATCTGTGAAGCAATTTTTTATGGGCGTGGTTACAGGTAAAAGACAGTTATTACCACCACCTGTTACCAGTATGGACAGCATTTGGAACGTTTTTGAAGAAGAAGCAGTTATGCAAATGCTTGCCTACTCTTTTATTGGCGGCCCCGAAAAAATTAAAGCCGAAATGAACTCCTTTATTGAGCAAACAGGTATTGATGAAGTAATGGCTACCTCGCACATTTTTGAGCATTCATCCAGATTATATTCTTACAAGTTATTTGCCGAAGTGTTTAAGAAAAAAGAAAGCACACTCATAGCGAAATGACCGTTACAGTGATTAAAGTAAGTTTATATTAAAATACATAGCCCTTAATATTGCATTAAGGGCTTTTTTATTTTTTAAACTCGAAATGAGTTAATAAAAGATATAATTGTTTACAACAATTTGAATCTATTAAATGTAAATTAGTCTGTATAATTCTGATACCAGAATCCGAATAATAATTACTATTGATGAGCAAAGTATTTACCATAACAGAAGGTCTGGAAAACTTAGGGGCATTACGCACCGGCGGACAGGGTTCTGTATATAAAGGCAGGCGTATGGGGCCAATCCTTACTGCAATAAAATTGCTGCCAACTCCCATTCATACTGAAAGCGAGGAGGATAAGAATTTTCGCAGTTTTCGCAACGAGGTAACCAAGCTGCAAAAAGTTAATGAGCAGCCTAATCCTAATGTAGTAAAGATATTAAGCTGGGGCATTACTGATAGCGGCTCGTTCCCTTACATTGAAATGGAATATATTGAAGGGCCCGATCTTGGCGAACTGCTGCATCCGCCGCATGATAAAGTATTTACATTAAAAGAAGCAATCCGGGTAGCCGACCAGTTGGCCGGTGCATTAGCGCATTGCCATAAGGTAGGGGTTAAGCACGGCGATGTTAAAAGCAACAATGTTAAATATAATATCCACACCGGAAACTATGTGTTGCTTGATTTTGGTTTGGCCATAATGACCGAAGAGCAGCGTCGCACAAGCATACGCTATGCGGGGGCAATTGAATTTATGGCGCCAGAACAACATGAAGGCAAAATGTTGCCCCAAACAGATGTTTACAGCTATGGGGTTATCTTATATGAATTGCTTACGGGTACAGTGCCTTTTCCGTTAACAGGCGGCGGTGATGCCGGTCGTAATGCTGTAATGCTGGCCCATATAGAATCTGAAGTACCTGATCTGATCGCGGCCCGTAAAAAAGCTATACCAAAAACATGGGATCCGGAAAGGCGGGCGCAAGAAATGCAAGTACCGCAATGGCTGTTGCAGGTGATAAATAAATGCCTGCAAAAAAATCCTGCAGACCGTTACCCCAGTGGTAAGGAATTGGAGGCGGCAATTATCACCGGGAGCCTTTCTGCAGCAGATAGTAATGATCAGCACATGGCGTTAAATGCCCTTGCTTTAAAAGACGAGAATGAGCGCTTACGGGCGGAGTTAATGAAATTGCAGCAGGCCCCGCTTGTGAACGCTGAACCGGTTGAAGATGAGTCGAGGATATCGTTATCAAAACCGTTCTATTATACAATAATGACCTTGCTTGTGTTATTTATGGGCTTATCGGTTTATTCTACCTTTATAAAAAAGCAGGCAAACCCAAGTACTGTTAAACAGGATACCCTTAAAACAGGAAATGATACCACAAAGGCAGTAAAGCCAATAGACTATGGCAGTGCCGGCGTTGCTGATACGCCTACCAGGATTGATTATGATTCCATGAGGCAGCAGGATAGCATTAAAAGCGCACAAAAGAATGGCGAATCTAAACCAAAAACAGACAGTACCCAAAGCTCAACGCAGGATACAACTGCTAAGCCCGATTAATAGATTTAAAACTAAACTTTATGACAGATAAAAACATCTGTAGCAATTTTATGTTCAGTTACACGTATCATCTTAATACTTTGAAGTTCAATTAAATGGCATCTACTCCTAATTTTTGGCAGCGCATAGGCATACAGGATTGGTTTTTAACAAACGAAACCAGTGAAAGGGCTAAAGCAAAAGCGCTTACCCCCGATACCGTTTACAGCTATATAATTGAAAAATTTAAAGAGTCGATAAAGGAGCTTTCCTTTGCCGATAGGGTGGTGTTTTATCACGAGTTCATTATTAGCTTTAATGCCGAGGATTATAAAGAGTTTGTAGCCAATAAACAGGGAATTTTTGGCCTTATTGTTCATGAAACGGTTGAGCAGTTTTATAAGATCCTGAAAGAACATCGTGCAGCAGGTAAAACTGTTAAACCTTCAGGATCTAAATGGGTGTTCAGGCTGGTGTCGCATCCTGATTATGCGCGCGGCGATAAAGGTTTTATAGGCAAGTTACTGCCTAATAATACTAAGAAGGAAGAGAACCTGCGGGTAACGTTCATTCCGCGCCAAACCGGTATTGCCCAAACTTTTGATGTTGACCAAGATATATTAAAAGGCTTTACTTATTATAGTGAAGGGTATTTTGAAATTCCCTATGAGGAAGCACTTGAAACGGAAGCTCAAATTACCGCGAAACCCGGCCAAACTAATATTGCCCGTTTAGAGACCA
>JAQBNY010000151.1 GCA_028288315.1 Mucilaginibacter sp. | reverse complement strand
CTATAGGAAATTAATAAATCTTATAGCTATTGTAACTAAAAGGCAAAAACGGCACGGGCTTTGCATAACTTACTGAAAAACAATAGCCCATGTCCAAAAAAATATTAATAGTTGATGATAACGACCTAATAGTTGAGGTAATGAGCTATATCCTTGCTAATTGCGGCTATGATGTATCTTCGCTGAGCAGCGGGGAAGAAGTTATTAGCAAAGTGAATAGCACCCGGCCAGATCTGATTATACTTGATGCCATGCTTCCGGGTATGGATGGCCGAGACATTTGTAAATTATTAAAACTGAATAAGTCTACTCACAATTTACGGGTAATTATGTGTTCCGCGTATGATGAAATTATCAAATCGCTCAACCAAACCGGTGCTCCTGATGACTTTTTAAGTAAGCCATTTGACATGAGCACCCTGCTTGAAAAGGTTGAGCATCAGTTGGCTGCATAATTATGACCTCTCAATAGTGCAATGAAGCGTGAGGATAAATTACTTAAATATACTTTGCGCTTTTTTAATCGTTTTCTCCAGGTCAATTCCTTTATCTAAAACCCCTTTAAACAGGTCGCCTTCTTTTTTGAGGCGAGCAATAGAATTGTTGATGGTAAAGTGTCTCATAGTTAGGCCGGGCTTTACCTCATCCCAATGCAGGGGCATAGAAACTGTAGCGCCAGGCTTTGGCCTTAGCGAATATGGCCCGGCTATAGTTGCTCCCGGGCGGTTCTGCAAAAAATCGAGATACATTTTACCATTGCGGTTCTTAACCATCCTTTCAAGCGTTGTATAGTCGGGTATTTGTTCATGAACAATGTTTACGATTAACCTGGCAAACATTTGCGACTGGTCATAATCGTATTTAGCACCAAGCGGGATATAAATATGCATACCTGTTGACCCGGATGTTTTGCAAAAAGCCGGCACATCAATAGCATCCAGTACTTTTTTAACCTCAAGCGCGGCCTCTATTACCTGATCAAATGTGTTTTTATCCGGATCAAGGTCAATAACGCAGTAGTCCGGATTATCCGGAGCCTGAACCCGACTGAACCATGGATTCATTTCAATACATCCTAACGATGCCATCCACAGCAAGGTGGCTTCATCATGCCCTACTAAATAATCTTTGTCCTCACCATCGCTGGTGGTATAGGGGAACTTTTTCACCCAATCTGGCGATTTTCCTTTAACATCCTTCTGGTAAAAGCTTGGGCCATGTATCCCGTTAGGGAAACGATTTAATGATTGTGGGCGGTCTTTCAAATAGGGCAAAATATACTCGGCTACCTGATAATAATAATTGAACATGTCCCTCTTGGTAATGCCATCTTCGGGCCAGTAAACTTTACTGAGATGGGTAAACTTCAGGTCGTGCCCGCAAATCTTTTTTACCTGGGTTTCTTCGTTAGGGTTAAGCAGTGTACGTTTGGTTGATTCCTTTGGTGCGCTTACCAGTTTATCCTTGGCAGGTTTTTCCTCTGTATGCTTTTCTACCTCTTCAACAATTTCAGTAGTATCTGCTTCCGTTTCGCGGACCACCTCCTTAGCTTTTTTATCTATACGCATTCCCTCAAATGATGGGTGGCGGAATACGCCATCGCTGGTTACCTCAGCAAAGCTTATTTCGCAAACCAGTTCGGGCTTTAGCCAGGTTGCTTTTGCTTTTGGCGGATTTGGTCGAAACCTTGATGGTTTATTAACATCCGGCTCGCTGGTAAACGGCGACTTATCAATTATTAAAGGCTTAAACAATGCCATCATTTCTTTTTGCAGCTTGTCAGAAAAACCGGTGCCCACTTTGCCCACATACTGAAATCTGTCCCCCTCAAAAACACCCAGTAAAAGCGAGCTAAACTGCTTGGCTGTACCTTCATTTTTAGTAAAACCGCCAATAACAACTTCCTGCCTTTTATTGATCTTTATTTTAAGCCACTCTTTTGAGCGGTTATCTGGTATGTATATGCTATTAGCTTTTTTAGCCATAATACCCTCCAGCCCTATCTTACCAGCGGCTTCAAAAAACTCGTTTCCGTTGGCTTTAAATACCTGGCTCAGGCGTACGCGGTCATCATCCGTTGGCAAAACTTCTTTTAATATAACCTGGCGCTCTACCAATGGCAAACCCATTAGGTTTTTGCCATCATACCATAAAATATCAAAAACATACAGGACTAATTCGCCATCCGCCTCGCTGCGCCAGTTTTGCAGCGCTCCAAAGTTTGATACGCCTTTATCATTCAGAACCAGTATTTCGCCATCAATCACCGCGTTAATTTTCCAGCTTTTCAGCAGTTCTGTAATCGGGTAATACTTTTCGCTAAAATCTTTGTTGTTTCTCGATAATAACTGCACATCGCCTTTATTGATAAAACCCAAAGCGCGGTAACCATCCCACTTTATCTCGTAAACCCAGTCGGGGTCATCAAATGGTTCATTTACCAAGGTAGCCAACATAGGTTTTATACCGGTTGGGGTTGCTCCTTTAGGCGCTTTCTTCAATATGGTTGCTGCATCTACCTGGTTATCATTGCCGGCATTACTGGCCATGGCCGCTATTTCTTCGGTAGGCTCATGGAGTTTTTTTTTTGAAGTGCTCTTGGACTTTCCCATTTCAACATCTTCCTCATGACCATTCTGCCAAACTTTTTCACTGGTTTTTTCCATTGCTTCAATGGTTTTGCCAGAAAGTACAGATTTATCCTTTTTGGTAATCTCCGCAGCAGATGCAAAATCGTCTTTATGTTTAATGAGCAGCCAGCCATTTTCACCCATGCCATGGGTTTTTACTAAAGCATATTCACCCTTCAGTTTTTCGCCATGAAGCTTTATTTTAAGCGAGCCTTCTTTAAGTTGCTTGAGCAGGTACTTTTCCTGAGCCTTTTTTCCTTTTATTTCTTCTATAGGCTCGTAGGTTCCTTCATCCCAAACTATAACTGTTCCCCCACCGTATTCTCCTTGCGGAATTATTCCTTCAAAATTGCGGTAGTCAAACGGGTGGTCTTCTACCATCATAGCCAGCCGTTTGTTTTTTGGGTCGGTTGATGGGCCCTTGGGTACGGCCCAGCTTTTTAGTACACCTTCCATTTCCAGCCTAAAATCATAGTGCAAGCGCGATGCGTCGTGCTTTTGCACCACAAACATCAGTTTATCATTATCCTTGCTTTTTCCGGCTTTAGGTTCGGCGGTTTTTGTAAAATCCCGCTTCTCTACGTATTTCTCCAGGCTCATAATGGTAAATGTTAGTTGTAAATTAACATTTAGCCTGTGATATGGTTTTTTATAAAGCGAGCCTTATAGTAAATATGCAGCCCGCTTTCAATTAATTATCCTATTTCAAGAACTGATAAAAAATTACCGGCCGGGTCTTTAAACCAGGCAATTTTTGGCCCGCCACTGCGGTTAATATTATCATCATCTGTTTTCAGATATTCGCTGTCATAGCTTTCAAACACCACGCCCCGGGCTTTTAGTTCCTTTACTGCATCTTCAATATTTGTCACCGGAAAATTCAGGATGGTATATGTAGCCGGTTCATGATTGGCCTTTGGATACACCATTATATTGTTGCTATTCCCGTTTATATGAATAGTTAACAAGCCGCCCATCTCTTCCATCTTATCTACCTGGAGGCCGAGTGTTTCTCCGTAAAACTGTTTTGCCTTGTCGATATCATTTACCGAAAACCCGCTGAATGCTTTTGATTCTTTTAACATGATATTAAATTTATGTGGTTGATACAAAAATACAGCCAATAAATTGATAATGAATGGGGTAAACACGACAGGTTACGGGGTGTATCGCGCCATTACAAGAGGATCAAAACAAAAGTATTAAATGTCGATATTTTCAAGGTATTTATACCCGCTGCCAGTGTTAATCATCAGCACCTGTTCTCCCGGTTGTATCCATTGTGACGCCTTTAGTTTCTTATATGCCTGCCAAAGTGCGGCACCTTCCGGCGCAATCAGCATACCTTCGTTACGGGCTATTTCTTTTATGGCGTCGCTCATTTCATTATCACTAATGGTTAAAGCCGCACCTTTACTATCACGAAGTACTTTAAGAATTATTTTATCGGCATAAGGCTTAGGCACACGTAACCCGTTGGCAATTGTGAAACCACCATCGGCAAATTCAGAAATATGATGGCCGCCATTAAACGCAGTAACAATGCCATTGCAGCTTTCTGATTGTACGGCTACCATTCTTGGGCGTTTACTATCTATCCAGCCCAATTGCTCCAATTCGTCAAAGGCTTTCCATATACCTATTAACCCGGTGCCGCCGCCGGTAGGGTATAATATCACATCCGGCAGTTGCCAGTTAAATTGCTCGGCAATTTCAAAGCCGAGGGTTTTTTTGCCTTCAAGTCTGTACGGTTCTTTTAGTGTGGAGATCTGGAACCAATTGTTTGCAATAGCATGTTCATTTATTAGTTTGCCGCAATCGCTGATGTTTCCATCTATCTCCACCAACTCAGCTCCATATAAACGGCATTCATCTTTAAAAACCTTAGGCGTTAGCTTAGGCATGTAAACAATAGCTTTGATACTGGCACGCGCTGCGTACGCTGCAAGGGCTCCGCCTGCGTTTCCTGCTGTTGGTGTTGCTATTGCCTTTATACCTATTTCTTTTGCCTTTGATACTGCCGCGCTTATCCCCCTGGCTTTGAACGAACCTGTTGGATTGCCCGATTCATCTTTCCAGAAAACCTCATTCCCTATTGCAGCCTGTTTTAGGTTTTCCAGAGGAATGATGGGTGTAAAGCCCTCACCAAGGGTAACAATATTTTCAGGGTGGATAACCGGTAGCAATTCATGGTAACGCCACATATTTGCCGGCCTGTCTTTTAGAATGGCCTTGTCCAGATATTGAGTAAGATCATAATGAGCAAACAAAGTACTTTTGCAGGCATCATTTAAACATACGGTATTACTTACAGCTGCATCATATTCCGCGCCGCATTCCGGGCATTTTAAATTGATCAATAATGATCCTCTCTCCAACTCAATATTATTCATTATAGCTTGTATACTTACCCAATTAATTAATACGATACAATTGTTAATTCTGTTGTGTTTTGATCTGCCTTATTTTGTACCGAATATATCGCCCGCGTTCCAGGTGGGCCTTGCGATATCTTGTGCAACAAGGTAACCTATTAAAAAGTTTAGCTGTGCATATTTTTTGCCCGCTTCAAAATCAAAAATTCCATTAATATCATCCTGTGGCTTATGATAGTATTTTGCGCGCCACGGAGCTACAATATCATTCAGGTTATTTTTGCCATCGGCGGTTTTGCTGCCATATTTAATATGTAAGGCGGGTATGCCCTGCACAACAAAGCTATACTGGTCGCTTCGGGTAAAACGCGCCTGCGCTGGTTCGGGATCGGGCTCTACGCCTAAATTAAAATATCCTGCAGCCTGTGCAACCTGGTTAGCCAAAGATGAATGTTCGGCCCCTAAGGCGGTGATGGATAATAATGGCGCTATAATAGTTGGCATATCAGTATTAACATCGGCCACTAAGTTTTTGCCCGGCACAGTTGGATATTTGGCAAAATAACCGGAGCCCAGGTCGCCAAGCTCCTCCCCTGTCATCAGCACAAATAATATGGAACGCTTAGGCTTTACTTTAATACCGCTATATACTTTAGCTATACTTATCACGCTTGCCACACCCGATGCATTGTCATGTGCGCCGTTGTAAATAGAATCGCCCTGTACTGGCACGCCAACACCTAAATGATCTAAATGGGCGCTATGTACAACATATTCTTTTTTTAACTTACTATCAGATCCTTCTACTTTGCCAATAACATTATAGCTTAAAATATCCTGATGGGTTGAACTGTAAGAAATATTTACACTAGAGTTAATTGTAAATGAACTGGGTTGCCCGGCTTTAAGCTTTGCAGGAATTTGCTGCAAGGTTTTGCCCGATTGCTTCATCAACGAGTTAAACAAAGAGTAGCCCAATGCGCCATAAACGCTAAGCTGCTTAGAATAGTAAGTGCGGGATATTGCCACATCTCCTTTATTATCCATTACGCTATAAACGCCGCGACTTACATTCCCCATACGTGCGGTGGAATCTACACTGCCTATCATTACACCTACGGCACCATGCTCTGCAGCTACTTTTAAAATTTGAGTAGAGTTCATAACATGAGCGGCTACCGACGAAGAAAACTTTTCGGGCGAGCCACGCATCACTATCACAACTTTGCCTTTTACGTTAATGCCGGCGTAATCATCATAGCCCAGTGCCGGTTCACTAATACCATAACCCGCAAAAACCAACCCGGCAGAAAGTTTAATAGTATCAACAACGGGGTTCGGATAAATAAAGAAACTATGCGGTGGCACTGTAACGTTTGTTTGGCCGGATATAGAAAGTGCGGCATTTTTTATAAACGCTTTACGAAGCCTTACTTTTTGTAGCCAGGTATTATTTTCGCCGGCGGGTTTAACGTTTACTGCTTTAAGCTGACCTATCACATAGTCAACCGCCATTTGGTAACCTTCACTACCAGGCGCCCGGCCTTTTAATTTATCATCAGCCAGGTAGGTTATGTCGGCCTTAATTTTATCAGCACTCACCTCGCTTAAAGCCTGTTTAACTTCCGGGCTTAATTGCACCTGCTGTGCAGAAACCGGGGCGGCCAGCAATGTAAAAGGAATAATCAATAACGACTTGTAAACATTTATCATAGTGTAATTGCTTAATTGGGCAATGTATCAACTACCATATTCATCAACAAGTTTTTAGCAATAATGTTACCTATAAATTATTGCTTACATTAAAAGCATAAAGCCAAATGTTCTTGTAGCCAAAGCATTATGTATCTTTACATAATGCCACTACACAAAACAAATATTTATTTAAACGCTCAACCTAAACGGTGGTGGCTGGCATTAACTTTATTTCTTAGTTTTTTTGCCCTTTCGGGATATATAAGTAATGCGCAGCAAAACAGCTCCTATGCTTTAACGGAGCAAATTGTTTTACCAAATGAAACTTTAAAAAAAGCTATAAGCTATAAAAAGGCCCAATCGTTATTTTACAATAAATATTATGTTAATCCATTATTTAGAAGCGACAATAACACGGCCGTTTTTCTTTACAGCAAAATAGTTAATACACAATACCTCCATTTAAAGCAGCTCGCTTTGCTTAAACCTCGTTTAATAATTCCGTTAAATACCATTCTGCATTTTTCTGCCTCAGAGCAGCCGGCTCCCCGGCGGGTTTAATACCCTTTGCCATTTATTGGCTTTACACACAAAATTATTATACAATTAGCTGTGGCTTAAACCCGGCTAACCTACAATCTGTGACATGAAAAGACTCAAAAAAGTATTGAGACTTTGTGGGCTCATACTATTTGTAATATTAGCCGGTATTGGCATTTCGGTAATCGGAGCGGCGCAAGTTCCGCCAAAACGAGGCGGCCGAGATAACTATAATGAAATATTGATAGAGATGGTGGAAAAAGAAAAGGAAGAAAAAGACACACAAGCCGACGAAGCCTTTTATTAAGAAAGTGCCCGCTTGTACGGGCGCTTTCATAATATATTGGTCGGGATGGCGGGATGAATCCGCCATGCTCTAAATTATTGAAGCCTATTTCATTTAACCCTGGTAGTAACTAACAGACATTTACGCCGCAACTACTATTGTACTTTTAGCAATACTTCTTTCAGTTACGAGCAGCACGATCAGCAAAAATAAGCCTATCGCAAAAAAGCAATCCAGCGCAAGCGCGGAATCACGCATTTCGTGTGTTAATGACTCTACAAAACCAAAACAAAACAAACCAACCACTATGGATATTTTTTCGGTAACATCATAAAAACTAAAATACGAGGCGGTATCGGGTATATTCTCCGGAAGATATTTTGAATAGGTAGAACGGGACAATGATTGAACACCACCCATTACTAAACCCACAACTACAGCTGCAACATAAAACTGGTTTGCATTTGCTATAAAATAAACACCCGAGCATAGCAACGTCCAGATAGCAACTAAGCCTATAAGGGTTGGTATGTTTCCATATTTGGCAGATGATTTTGAGGTGATCATAGCACCCAATACCGCTACTACCTGTATGATCAGTATAATACTTATCAGCGATTCTTCGGGCATATGCAATTCTTTAGCAGCAAAATTGGCTGCAACCAGCATAATGGTTTGTACACCTACGGAGTAAAAAAAGAATGCTGAAAGAAAACGTTTTACTAAAGGCATCTTTTTGATGTTACCAAATACTTTTGCCAGCTCTTTAAATCCGCCGGTTAATATATTATAGTTATGTGAGCCGGCATTAGGTTTTCCTTTTGGTAAAAGTTTAAAAGGTATTATAGAAAAACCGATCCACCAAAAAAACACGATCAAAAATGAGATGCGGGCAGGTAAAAAATCATCAGTGATACCAAATGTTTTTGGCGAAAGCACAATTATAAAACATACTACCTGTACCACTATGCTGCCCACATAACCATAAATAAAGCCTTTTGCACTCACAGCGTCCTGCTGATCAAGCGTTGCTATTTGCGGCAGATACGAATTGTAAAATACGAAGCCACCACAATAACCAATAGATGCCAAGCCAAAACAGATCATTGGAATCTCCAGCGGGCTTCCCGGTTTAAAAAAGTAAAGGCCGGCACATGCCAGGCTGCCTATCCAGGTAAATAGCTGTAAATAAGTTTTCTTATTACCCCGGTAATCGGCTATGGAGGTTAGTATGGGCAGCATTGCCACTACAATAAGATACGAAAGACCTAATATATAAGTAGACAGTACTGTGTTTACATATTTATGTCCAAAAAATGTAACCATATCTCCATTTTTAGAATTTGCTGTAACAGCAACAAAATAGGCCGGAAATATAGTTGAGGTGATTAC
>JAQBNY010000149.1 GCA_028288315.1 Mucilaginibacter sp. | reverse complement strand
TAATTCGTTTTTGGACGCCCATTACCTACATGTTTATGCATGCCGGTGTGCTGCACATTTTGTTTAACATGCTTTGGCTGTATTGGATGGGGCAGATATTTGAAGAATACCTGGGCAACAAACGTACAATTGGCCTTTATATAGCAGGCGGCCTGGCAGGCGGATTGTTATTTGTGGCTGCCTATAACCTGTTCCCGGCGTTTACCAATGTAAATGCCGCTGCTACCAGTACAATAGTAGGTGCATCAGCAAGTGTGATGGCTATTGTGGTTGGTACAGCTACCTTACTGCCTAATTATACTATCTCATTAATATTTATTGGACCCGTAAAACTAAAATGGCTGGTGCTGTTTTTAGTTGTACTTGATTTTATAATGATAATAGGCAGCAACCCGGGCGGCGAAATTGCACACATTGGCGGCGCTTTAATGGGCTTTATCTATATTAAACAATTACAAAAAGGGAATGACTTTTTAGGCGCTATAATTAGACTATTTAAACGTTCGCGACCTAAAATGAAAGTGGTTACCAACAATACTTCACAAAAAAGATCGTCGGGTTTGCCCCGCCAGGACGAAATTGACCGTATATTAGACAAAATATCAGGCAGCGGCTACAATAGCCTAACCAAGCAGGAAAAAGAAACACTGTTCAGAGCAAGTAACAATAATGAGAGCTAAAAAACGGGGATTAAGTTTTATTGATAAAATACTTTTATACCTGAATTGCCTGCTTTGCCTTGCCCTCTTACTGAGTTATTTAGCCGGATATGTTGACCCACGAAAATTTTGGTTTGCAGCTTTTTTTGGCCTGGCTTACCCACCGCTTTTATTAGCTGCTGTAATTATGGCCGCCTATTGGCTATTGCGTAAGAGCTGGTATGTGCTGTTATCAGTTATTACCATTGCAATTGGATACAATGTATTAGCCAACAACATTGGCTTTAGACTGCCAGCCGATAGTGACAATACACTTAATAAAAACACGCTAAGCTTAATGACCTATAACGTGCATAACTTTAAGGTATACGGCTTAAACAACACTTTAGCTACCAAGCACGATTTTCTGGAGCTTATAAAAGATCAAAACCCCGATATTATTGGTATGCAGGAGTTTTTTACCCGAAAGCGGGGACAGTACGACACGATTGATTCGTTGAAAAGGATTATGAACACCAGTGAATACTATTATGAGCCTTTTAATACAGGCCCTGATGAATCAATGGGGATGGCAATATTCTCTAAGTATAAAATATTAAACCACGGCTGGATTAAACTTAGCAACAACAACAGCGGTAATCAATGTATTTATGTTGATGTGGAAAAGAATGGCGCTAAGTTTCGCATGTACAGCGTGCACCTGCAATCAATAAACTTTGAGCCGGAAGATTACAAGTATCTGGACAGCTTATCAAACAAAGGCAAAACGGATATGCATGCTACCAGGCGTTTAGGCAGTAAGCTTAAAACCGCGTTTCTTAAAAGGAGCGAGCAGGTTTTTATAGTAAAAGATCATGCCAAGACCTGTCCTTATCCATACATTATATCTGGCGATTTTAACGACACCCCTGCATCATTCGCAGTTACGCAAATGGAAAAAGGATTAAAGAATGCTTTCCGTGAAAAGGGAAGTGGCCTGGGCCGTACTTATAATGGCGATTTCCCAAATTACCAGATAGATTATGTAATGGTTAGTCCGCAAATTGGTGTGAACGATTACCGCATCATACAAAAGAAACTATCAGACCATTATCCGCTAAAAACCGAGCTTATATTAAATTAATATTGATCACGTGTGTGTTTGCCATAAGGCCAAAAACAACCCTTATATGATCCGCAATACACATTTGCTTATTTATTTCATCAATAAGTCATACAAAAGTAGCCATTCACAATAGCCTATGAGCTTAAAATCTAAAAAATCGTAAGTTTGCGCACATGGAACAAAAATTGTTTGTTTACAATACTTTAACACGTAAAAAAGAAGAGTTTAAACCGCTTAATGCCCCGCATGTGGGTATGTATGTTTGCGGTCCAACCGTATATAGCGATGTACACTTAGGCAATTGCCGCACATTTATTTCCTTCGATCTGATTTTCAGATATTTATTGCACCTGGGCTATAAAGTGCGCTATGTGCGTAATATTACTGATGCCGGCCATTTGGAGGGCGATAGCGATGAGGGTGAGGATAAAGTATCAAAAAAGGCAAAAGTAGCACAGCTGGAGCCTATGGAAATTGTACAGAAATACACTGTTGATTTTCATAACGTGATGCAGATATTTAATGCCTTACCTCCAAGTATTGAGCCTACAGCTACCGGGCATATAATTGAGCAGATAGAATTAGTAAAACAGATTCTTGCAAAAGGATATGCCTACGAAGAGAATGGTTCGGTGTATTTTGATGTAGAAAAATATAATGCTACGCAGGATTACGGCATACTTAACGGCCGTAAGCTGGAGGATATGCTAAACAATACCCGCAGTTTAGGCGGACAGCACGAAAAGCATGGTAAACTTGATTTTGCCCTTTGGATAAAAGCCAAGCCTGAGCATTTAATGAAGTGGCCATCGCCATGGGGAGTAGGTTTCCCGGGCTGGCATTTGGAGTGCTCGGCCATGAGTAATAAATACCTGGGCCAGCAATTTGATATACATGGCGGCGGTATTGATTTGATGCCAACGCACCATACAAACGAGATAGCACAAAGTGTAGCATGCTGCGGTAAAAACCCCGCAACGTACTGGCTGCATACCAATATGCTCACTACAAACGGGCAAAAAATGTCAAAATCATTGGGTAATAGCTTTTTACCGCATGAGTTGTTTTTGGGCACGCATCCCTTGCTAAAAAAAGGCTACAGCCCTATGGTGGTAAGGTTCTTTTTTATGCAGGCGAGCTACCGTAGCACGGTTGATTTTTCAAATGAAGCGATTGAGGCAGCAGAGATATTTTATAAGAAGCTTGCAGAAGCTGCCAAAAAATTGACAACTTTAGAACAAAACACCATTGTAAATGTTGAAGCGGAAGTAGATACCGCGATTAACGAATTTTGTGAAGATTGCTACCGGGGGATGAATGACAATTTTAATTCGCCCAAAACGTTAGAAGCATTGAGTAATTTATCAAAGTGGATAAACTCGTTTGCAACCAATAGCCGCAATTCCGGAGAAATATCAGCGGAAACGTTTTTACGAATGAAGAAAACCTACAATGATTTCTTTTTTGACGTTTTAGGTTTAAAGCATGATGATAACGAAAGCGGTGACACCGGGCAGTTAATGGAACTTATTGTTAAGCTGCGTAACGAAGCCAAAGCAAATAAAGACTACGCTACATCTGATAAGATACGCGAAGGTTTAAAGCAGGCTGGATTCCAGTTAAATGATAATAAACAGGGAACAACCGATTGGGTAAAAATTTAAACACACACTAAAAAAGGTATAAGGTAAGCCGGGCATGCTTGCTTTATCAAATAATTAATATAATGCCCGCTAAATCTATTGCATCGTACATGAAAAAATTAATAGTAGCTGCAGCTATCCTATCAGCAGGTTTCATAAACCCGGTTTTAGCACAAACAACAACAACAACAAAAGTTGAAGTGAGTAAGGTAGTAAAGGCCGAAGAAGATTTTAATAAATTAGTTGAACGTAAAGGAATTAAAGAGGGTTTTTTATCTGTTGCCGATATTGAAGGCGTAGTATTTAAACCGCAGGCAGTTAAAATAACTGAATTTTACAGCTCTATTGATAAACAGCCTGGTAAATTAACCTGGCAGCCAAAACTTGCGCGTATATCTGCCAACGGCGACCTTGGTTTTACAGCGGGCCCATATGTTTACCAGAACGGTAAAACAGAAGATGATAAAGTATACGGCGATTATCTTTCTGTTTGGAGGTTAGATGCTGAGGGTAAGTTTAAATTGCTTATAGACCTGGGCATACAACACCCCGAACCACAGCATGTAATGCCAATAGACTTTAAAGAACCTGATCTTTTAAAACAAAAGGCTGCAAGTAAAGAGCTTTTTAATGGTAAAAAAATTATAATGGATAATGATAATATAATGAACCATTCATTAGAATTATCATCCCTGGCTGCTTATAAAGAATTTTTAAGCCCCGAGGCACGTTACTATTTCCCGGGTTTTGAGCCAATAACTGCTCCTGATAAAATTTTAAAGTTTTTGGATAACGAGGGTATAAGCATTTCTGCTCAAACAACCAATGCAGGCCGTTCAAGCAGTAATGATTTGGCTTATAGCTACGGCAAGGCCCGTATAAAAAAGGGTAATATGGTAAATAATTACAACTACGTACGTATCTGGGAAATTGATGCCAAACACAAATGGAACATTCTGGTAGAAATGTTCTCAACAGTAGAAAACTAAGAATATTTAAGATATTCATTAAACAAAACGAGCCGCAAATTTTGCGGCTCGTTTTGTTTTTATCTATTTTACAAGAGATACAAATATTGTGTCTCTACCAATCTTTTGATTTTTAAAATAACTGCTCAATAATGGCATTAGCCGAAAGACCTTCAGCCTCGGCGTGGTAGCTTCTTACTATGCGGTGGCTTAGTATAGGTTTTGCTACCGCCTGCACATCCTCAATATCCGGAGAATACTTTCCGTTTAATACAGCGTGGCATTTAGCTCCCAGGATAAGGAATTGTGATGCGCGTGGGCCTGCACCCCAGTTTAACAAGCGTTTTACCTGTGGGCCTGCAAATTCACTGTCGGGCCTGGTTTTTGATACCAGCTTCACTGCATACTCCAAAACATTATCTGCCACCGGTATATTTCTTACCAATTGCTGAAAGTAAATGATCTGCGCGGCGTTTAGCTGTTTATTTATGGTTACATGATTAGTACTGGTTGTATTTTTAACCACCTGCAATTCCTCTTTAAAAGAAGGGTAATTTAAAGCTACGTTAAACATAAACCTATCCAGCTGTGCTTCGGGCAGGGGGTAAGTACCTTCCTGCTCAATTGGGTTTTGGGTAGCCAGTACAAAAAATGGTTGTGCCAGCTTGTGGGTAACACCCGCAGCAGTAACCGCTTTTTCCTGCATGGCTTCTAAAAGCGCAGCTTGTGTTTTTGGCGGGGTACGGTTAATTTCATCGGCCAGGATAATGTTTGAAAAAACAGGGCCGGGTATGAATTTAAAGTTACGGTCCTCGCCCAATATCTCTGATCCTATAATATCAGATGGCATAAGGTCTGGCGTAAATTGTATGCGTTTAAAATCAAGATCCAATACTTGTGCAACCGTTTGTACCAGCAGCGTTTTTGCAAGGCCGGGTACGCCAACCAACAGGCAGTGCCCGTTACTGAAAATAGATATCAGTACAAACTTTACTACTTCGTCCTGGCCAATAATAACCTTTCCAATCTCGGCACGAATTTGCTGATAAGCTTGCTTAAGTGCATCAGCAGCCTCTACATCTGAGTGGTGTTGCATATATAATTATTGTGGGTTAGCCTGCGCGGTGGTGGTAGGTGTTATCCAACCTTTTAACGGCGGGCATGCTTGGTATTCGGGGTCAATTTTAATAAAAGTTTCTTTTCTGCGTTTTTCAAACCACAAGCTTACTGTGCGGTTAAGCTTATCAGACATAGCTTCATCTTTTAGTTTGGCAAAATCTTGTGTAAGGTTAGCTTTATGTGCATCGGTAACAGATTTTAAATATAAAATCCTGTAGCTTTTCTTACCTGTTTGTGCATCAGTAAACAACTGAGGCTGTGATATCTGGCCAACTTTCATGGTGTCGGTAATAAGCGCAATCTGTGGATCAAGCTTATCAGTTGGAATGTAAGTTGAACGGGTTTGTACGTTATCAGCATTCAGCATCATACCACCGTTATACTTGGTCTCGTTGTCATCAGAGAAAACAGAAGCTGCGTTTGAGAAATCAAACTTTTTCATACCCTTCATTACTTTGTAAACACTATCGGCAGTAGCTTTAGCCCTATCTAAGCTTGGTTGGGTAAGCGCGGGTATAATTAATACGTGGCGCACGTGCACCTGCTCGCCGCGGCGCTCTATAACCTGTAAAAAGTGAAAACCAAAATCTGTTTCAAAAACCGGAGAAAGTTCGCCGGTTTTTAATTTGAAAGCATTGGCGGCAAATTCTTTTACATAAGTAGTACGGTCAGCAAATCCCAGGTCGCCACCTTCAACAGCCGACTGTGGATCTTGCGAGTATGACCTGGCAATGGTAGCAAAGTCCTCGCCTTTTTTTACACGTGCCCTTAGCTCCTCGGCCTTTTCTTTGTAAAACTGTTTTTCTTCTTTATTCAGTTTTGGCGAGAAAACTATTTCACCAACTTCAACCTCTTTGTTATATGAGCGAATGCTATCTTTTTTTAATCCCTCAAAATAGTTTTTTACATCCTGCGGGGTAGTGTTCACCTTTTCGGTGATCTTTTGCCTCATGCGTTGTGCAATTAACGATTCCTTAATATCCGGGCGAATTTCATCTTTGTACTGAATAACCGAACGACCTAAAAACGATTCCAGTTTTTCCTGGCCACCTGCACGTTGCATAAATGAACGCATACGGCGCTCAATATCAGCATCAACCTCTTCGTCTTTAACCGTAACACTATCAATAATAGCTTGTTGGGCCAATAGTTTCTGGGTAAGCTTATTTTGTAAGATAATGCATTTAAAAGCTGGATTGGGCTGTTGGCCGCTTACCAGGTATTGCGCGTATTCAAGCTCAATATCTGATTGCAGTATAACACTTGCACCAACAACAGCAGCAATTTTATCAATTGTACGTTTTTCCTGGGCGTGAGCAACAGACAGGACCAGTAAAATATTTAGAATGGATAACCCTAATTTTCTCATGAATTTATTGAAATAATAATACTGATATTAGTCCGTTAAAAATGCAAATTTCGGTAAAATTTATTAATAATAATGTATAATTAACCTGTAGTGCGAATATGCTGATAATGCTTCAACTGGTTTGCTTACTTTTGGTTAAAAAATGTTAAATATGAAAGTTGATAATCCTTATGCCTTCCGGTTTATTATGGAGGATGAAATTTATTTGCTTGAT
>JAQBNY010000118.1 GCA_028288315.1 Mucilaginibacter sp. | reverse complement strand
AGTAATATCAACAATATTTACTGTTGGCAGTAATTTATAAATACTACCTTTAAGGGCAGCCTGATAAATATCTTTATCGCCCAGGTCAGTAGTTAAAGTTATAATTGCCATTAATTTTATAAATATTTATTGCTAATCTTGTAAAGCATTTAAAGGTGCAAATATTCAATTTTTAATTCATAAAAATCTGCAACCGACAAAAATCAATTAGTATTGAACGAGCTAAAGTTATCAATTGACCAGGTTAACCCCGCTGTACTATGGGGACCGAATAATGATCACTTCGAGATCATAAAAAAGCAATATCCTAAGCTTAAAATAGTTGCACGTGGCAGCGAGGTCAAAGTTATGGGTGATGAGCGTGAACTGACCCTTTTCCAGGAGAAATTTGATCACCTGGTTGAGCATGTAGAAAAATTTGAAACCCTTAATGTAAACGATGTTGAACGGATATTAGGAGCTAAAATATCTGCACCTGCAGATGGCGCTACCACGCCTGATAAATTTGCCAGCGGCGAAGTGCTTGTATTTGGCCCCAACGGCATTATGGTTAGGGCTCGTACGCCAAACCAGCACCGTATGGTTGATAGCCTGAGCAAAAATGATATTCTGTTTGCTATTGGTCCTGCCGGTACAGGTAAAACCTACACTGCTGTAGCTTTGGCAGTAAGGGCTTTAAAAAATAAAGAGATAAAACGTATTATACTTACCCGCCCGGCTGTTGAAGCAGGGGAGAACCTTGGTTTTTTACCGGGTGACCTAAAGGAAAAGATCGATCCATATTTGCGCCCGTTATATGATGCACTTGATGATATGATCCCGGCAGAAAAATTGAAGCTTTATCTGGAGAACCGTACCATTGAGATAGCGCCGCTGGCATTTATGCGTGGCCGTACGCTTGATAATTGCTTTGTGATATTAGACGAGGCCCAAAACGCTACAGATATGCAGCTGAAGATGTTTTTGACGCGTATGGGTCCTTCTGCTAAGTTTATTGTTACAGGTGATGTAACCCAGATAGATTTACCCAAAAAACAGCAATCAGGTCTTTACACTGCGTTGCGCATATTAACTGATATAAAAGGTATTGATATTGTTTATTTGAGCGGAGAAGACGTTGTACGCCACAAACTGGTAAAACGTATATTGGAAGCTTACGGAGATATACAAAATTAAAAACAAAACGAATTAGACATTTAGAGTCAGGAATCAAGAGACAGGATTACAGTCCTGCTTCTTGGTTCTGATATCTTGATTCTCACTCACAATGGACGCTATAAAAGAAACACATTACAATTTTCCGGGGCAAACCGCTTTTTACAAAGGCAAAGTACGTGATGTTTATACTATTGCTGATAAATATCTGGCAATGGTTGTAACTGACCGCATATCTGCTTTTGACGTGGTACTGCCCGAGCCTATACCTTTTAAGGGGCAAGTTTTAAACCAGATAGCTGCAAAATTTTTACGCGCCACTGCTGATATTGTACCCAACTGGGTAATAAGCGTGCCAGACCCCAGTGTTACTATTGGCCGCATTTGTGAGCCATTTAAAGTAGAGATGGTAATAAGGGGATATTTAGCCGGGCATGCAGCGCGTGAATATGCTTTAGGCAAACGCCAGGTTTGCGGCGTAAGCTTACCTGAGGGTTTAAAAGAGAATGATAAACTGCCCGAGCCCATTATAACCCCAACAACAAAAGCAGCAGTAGGGCATGACGAGGATATTTCACGTGAGGAAATATTAAAACAAGGCATTGTTACCGAAGCTGATTATGTGCAACTGGAAAACTATACGCGCCAGCTTTTTAAACGGGGTACCGAAATTGCAGCAGCGCAGGGTTTGATTTTGGTAGATACAAAATATGAATTTGGTAAGGTGGGCGATCAGATTTACCTGATAGATGAGATACACACACCTGATTCATCACGATATTTTTATAGCGATGGTTACGAGCAGCGCCAGGCAAGTGGTGAAGCTCAAAAGCAACTATCTAAAGAATTTGTGAGAAAATGGCTCATTGAAAATGGCTTTCAGGGAAAGGACGGGCAAAAGGTGCCCGAGATGACGGAAAACATCATTCAATCCATATCAAACAGGTATATTGAACTGTACGAACAAATAACTGGCGAAAAATTTATTAAGCCCCAGGTTCAGAATATTGTTGTAAGAGTTGAAAAAGCAATTAATAACGCAATAGTTAATCTGTAATTTTTTATTTAAAGATAAAATCTTTATATCTTAGCTGATAAATAATATAACGATGAAATTTTCAGTTGATAAACACGAGAAGTACATTCTTGTAAAGCTAAACGAATCAAAATTAAATTCTCTGATTACGCCTCAGCTGAAATCAGAGTTGATATTGATCAATACCGAAGGCCAAAGAAACATTATCCTTGATCTCTCATTAATTAAGTTTGCTGATTCATCAGGATTAAGCAGTTTATTAGTGGGTCATCGTATATGCAAAAATGCCGATGGTTTATTTATTTTGTGCGGTTTAAATGATGCTGTTGCCCGTTTAATTACTATATCGCAGTTAGATAATGTGCTTTCCATTGTTCCTACTTGTGAAGAAGCTATTGATCTTATTTTTATGGAAGAAATAGAAAAAGAGCTAAAGAAGGAAATAAGATAATAGGGATTTCCCCGGTATGAAATTTGAAGTAACAATACTGGGCAGCAGTTCTGCAACGCCAATTTTTAACAGAAACCCTACCGCACAGGTTCTTAATATAAACGAGAAACTGTATTTAGTTGATTGCGCAGAAGGTACCCAGCAACAAATGTTGCGTTATGAAGTAAAGGCGAGCCGTATTGATTATATATTTATTAGTCACCTTCATGGCGATCATTACCTGGGCCTGGTAGGCTTGCTATCATCAATGCATTTAAACGGGCGTACAAAACTGCTCAAAATATTTTGCCCGCCGCCTTTAAAAGAGATTGTAGATCTGCAATTAAAATACTCTGAAACCACCCTTCAATACCCCATTGAGTTTATTTTTACTAAAGCAGATGCCGCTGAAGTGATCCTGGATAATCAGGATATTTTAGTGGAGACCATCCCGCTTGATCATCGCATACCTTGTACCGGTTTCTTATTCAGGGAAAAGAAAAGGCTTCGTAAGATTATTAAAGATAAGATAGAAGAGCTGAATATTCCTGTGCAATATTTTACCGCACTAAAAAAAGGGAAAGATTATGAAGCGGCTGATGGCACAATTTATAAGAATGATACGCTAACTATAGATTCTGCACAACCAAAAGCTTATGCTTATTGTTCAGATACGTTATATAATCCCAAGTATTTTGCACAGATAAATTCAGCATCATTACTATATCATGAGGCTACGTTTTTAAATGATATGCTGGATAGAGCAAACCACACCCACCATACCACAGCCCTGCAAGCCGCGCAGGTAGCTTTGCAAACAAACGCTCATAAATTAATAATTGGCCATTTCTCGGCTCGTTATAAAACATTAAATGAGTTTCTTGATGAAGCGCAAAGCGTTTTCCCTAATACAGAACTGGCTGTAGAAGGAAAAACGTTTATAATATCAAAATAGATTTTCTTAATTTCCTTTCTTCCCGCCAAATACCGAGAAGTTCACATAACGACTTGGGTGTGCCTTAATATCAATAAATAAGTTATTAAGGTTATTTGATGCATCATTAAGATTATTGTACATCTTTTTATCGTTTATTAATAAGCCCAAAGAACCATCTGTACTATTAACCTTGCTCAAGGTTAACTGTAAATTATCTACCGCTTTGTTAGCATTGTCTAACGTTTGTTTAATATTAGAGTCAGACAAATCAGCACTAAATTTTTCAAAATTGGTAGCAATGCCATTAAAGTGGGAGGTGCTTGCTTTTAAATTACCTGAAACCGTTTCGGCATTATCCATAATAGCATCAATATGGGTGCTTTGTGCACCTACAAGTGCATCAACCTTTTTAGTAGTACCCTCTAATGTTTGTAATGAATTAGCTATGCTAGCAAAGCTCCGGTCTATATTTTTCTGTAAGGTGGGGTTCATTATATTATTGATAGCTCCCAAAGCAGAATCAATCTTTGACATTAAAACTTCTGCTTTTCTTTGTATCGGTTGTAAGCTCTCGGCCAGGCTGCCTTGTATATCGGCGCGTAAAGTATCTTTGTCCTGGGCTAATTCGCGGCTGTTACCTAATTGAAATACAATTGCCTTGCCGCCCAACAGGTCGGTGCTTTCTAATTTAGCAAGAGTATTAGCTGGAATTTCATATTTAGGATCTATTTTAAATTCAACGGTAGTGCGCCCATCCGGATGTAATTCCATTTTTGATACCCGGCCAATCTGAAAGCCATTCACCAGTACAGGTTTTGAAACGGTTAAACCTTCAACACTACGGTATACGGCATAAAATTTGTTTGAGCCTGAGAAAACATCGTTTCCTTTTAAAAAACTATAACCTAATATCAATATGGTAATAGATACTGCAGTAAGGGCGCCAATTTTGGTTTCGTTAGAGATTTTCAAATTGTGATATTTTAAAGTTGCTTAATTAGTGTTAGTAATAACTTGTTGTTCAATTTGCCTTTTATAGTTTGATATTGCACGCACAATTGAATTAACAATTTCATTTTGCCCGTCTTCTGAATTTAAATATTCTTCATCATCAGGGTTATTAATATAACCAGTTTCAACCAATACAGATGGCATTGCACTATGGCAAAGCACATATATTCCCTGTTCTCTTAACCCCTCGCTGCGCCTGCCGTCAGTTTGAACAAATTCATCATTAATAAAGTTTGCAATGTTTACACTTTGTTTGCGGAATTTACGCTTGTACTCATTGGTTAATATAATAACAGTTGGGTCATTTGGGTCCAATGCGTCACCGTTTAGGTCAGAATCGTCTTCGACCTGGTTGCTTTTAATTGCATTTTCTTCTTCTTTTGACCTATGCAAACCATAAATAAGCATAAGAGCCCCTTTACCTGAACGGTCCGGAACTCTAACAGTACGATAAACCGGTTTACGTCTTTTGGTTCCAACTCGTTCGCGTACTACCCTGTCAGATAATGAGTTACAATGTATTGAAATAAAAAGGTTTCCCTTATTCTGATTAGCTATTTCTGCTCGTCTTTCAAATGAAACATCATCTTCGGTAGTACGTGTTAATACAGCTTTTACACCAGTTAAATCTTTTTCAATTGCTTTTTGCAATTTTAATGCAATGGCAAGCGTTACATTCCTTTCTGAAGAAAAAGATCCGGTTGCACCACGGGAATAATGTCCTGGTGGCGCACCATCAGCTTTAACACCATGTCCTGCATCAATTATAATAGTTCTGAGTTTAAAGCTGTTAACTACGGTATCTTTTTTAATAGGATGTTCTGACTTGAATGAAAACAACGATAAGCATATTAATAATGCCGAAGAACCAAAAATCATTTTTTTCAACCTGTTCAATATTTTATTTTTCATTATGTTTGAACGCTGTTAAATGTACCTGCAAAAATACTATTCATAATCAATTTTGAAATTAGTTAGCTTTTTTTTTCTGTTTGCAATTATATTAATGGTAAATGTTATGGCTTCAACGCACAGGGGCCATACTATATTACCTGCTACTGTATTAACTGCTAAAGATACCATTATAAAAATGGATTCTGTTAGAGACAAGAAGCTGTTTAGAACTAATAAGGCAGCAGCTAAATCTAAAAAAGCTACATCAAATACCGCTTACACCAAAAACGATACCACTAAAAAACCAAAAGAGCAGCCATTAACGCATGCTACCGCTGTTGACTCATCATACTTTGATCAGGACAATAAAATTTATTACTTATGGGGTAGAGCCCATGTAGTGTATGAGGATTTTGAGCTTGAAGCCGATTATATTCGTGTAGATCAAAAGAACCATTTGATATTTGCCCGCGGCAGCATCGACCCAAAAACAAAACGATACGTAGGCAGGCCACTTGCCAAATCAAAATCCGAAAAGCCGGTAGCATCTGACTCTTTATTATTTGATTACAATACAAAAAAAGGCAAAACCTGGAACCCCGCAACAGAGCAGGAAGGTAACTTTATATCTGGCGGGCAGGCTAAGCGTATAAATGGAGACGAAGTAGCTTACAGGAATGTTATTTTCAGTACCTGCGATCTGCCCATGCCTGATACGCATTTTGGTATTGTAATTACAGAAGGGATAGGCCAAAAAAACAGGATTATATCAAAGTTAGCCTATCTGGAAATTGAGGGTGTTCCATTACCTCTTGGTTTACCTTTTGGCTTTTTCCCAAAACCAAACTCACGTACATCTGGTTTCATATTACCAACTTTTGGCGAAGATCAACGATTAGGTTTTTACCTGCGTAACTTTGGCTATTATGTGGCTTTAAATGAAAATATAGATGTTACTTCAATGGGTACACTGTATTCAAGAGGATCTTACGAATTAAATTCATCGGCTCGTTACTTAAAAAGATATAAATACGGCGGTAACCTGATGTTAAGCTATGGCTCGCACAATTACGGTTTACAGGGCGATCCACCACGTAAAGATTTCAATGTTACCTGGAGCCACGCACAAGATCCTAATGCTAACCCGGGGACTACCTTTAGTGCATCTGTAAACGCGGGTACATCAAGTTTTTATCAGAATACTCCTGGGCAAAATAATTACAATCTGCAAGCGCTTACACAAAATAACTTACGCTCCAGTATATCATACAGCAGGGTTTGGGCAGGTACGCCGTTCAATTTAAACGTAAGCTTAGGCCACAGCCAGGATCTGACTAAGAAAACAGTTACCCTTGAACTGCCTACATTTAGTTTTAACATGTCAACCCTTAGTCCGTTTGATTCAAAAACAAGAGTAGGCGAACAAACATGGTATCAAAAAATAACTGTTGGTTATAGCCTGGTAGGTACAAATAAACTAACCGATGTACCCGAGGCCGAGCTTTTTAAAGCCAACACGTTTTCAAAACGCTTGCAAAATGGTTTTATGCATACCATACCAATTGGTTTTAATACCAACCTGTTAAAGTATTTTCAGTTTAATGCAAGTGCAACGTATATTGAACGCT
>JAQBNY010000116.1 GCA_028288315.1 Mucilaginibacter sp. | reverse complement strand
CCTGCCGGCCCATAAATTCGGGTGTAAAACCAGCCGTTAACTTGCCGCCATAGGCAGATGGGATAAAGTATAAGCAGGATAATAAAATCAGGGCAATAGGTGCTACTTTAACTGCACCTTTTATCTTCTTAAAATTCAATTTTTGCACAAGCGATAACAGGAAATCAAATATGATAGCCAGCAATGCTGCCGGTATAGCCCCTGCTAATATCATATTGGTGTTATTTAGGGATATTCCGCCGAAAATAAATTCGCCCAAACCACCTGCCGCTATATATGATGCGAGGGTAGCCACACCTACGTTAATGACGGTAGCAGTACGAACACCTGCTAATATTACCGGCATAGCCAAAGGCAGTTCCACTTTAAACAATACCTGCCACTTGTTCATACCCATGGCAACCGCGGCTTCTTTAACCGCGGCATCAACCCCGGTTATGCCGGTATAAGTATTACGAATAATTGGCAGTAAGGCATAAAGCAACAGGGCCACTATAGCCGGTTTTGCGCCTATGCCTAAAAGAGGAATCATGAAGCCAAGTAAAGCTATACTTGGTATGGTTTGCAACACGCCTGCAATGCCCAAAACCAGGCCCGACAAATTTTTTTTACGGGTGATATAAACACCTATTGGCAGGCCAATTAATACAGCAATAAACAGCGATATAAATGTAAGGCCTATGTGCTGCAGCGTTTGCATACCCAGCTTATCTGCCTGTTGGCTCATAAATTGAAACAAGGTTTGCTGTTGCTCATTCATGTGGCTGCAAGTTTTTGTATTTCGAAAATGCCAGCATTAACTGCTCAAATGTAATGCTCTTAAACTCTTCATTTTGCTGATTAAGAATATTAAGGGTTTCATTTGGATAGAACTTGAAGCTTTCCAGCACATCCCAAACCCCAGTTTCTGCAGGTAGGGAAGATGTGTTTGTTTTTTTGCCGATATCTGATAGGTGCTCCCATATATCTATTAGTTTTATCGACTTAAATTCCAGCTGCAGCCGTTGGTCTTGAAGAAACCCGCTTACAAAATCATTTACAGGATTAAATAACAGTTCGGCAGGTGTACCTATCTGTACAATTTCCCCCTTATCCATTAAAGCAATGCGGTCTGCCAGTTCAAAGGCTTCCTGCACATCATGCGTTACCATGATAATGGTTTTACGTTTTAACTCATCAAGTGCTTTAAATTCAGCATGTATTTTGGAGCGGGTAACATTGTCAAGTGCGCCAAAAGGTTCGTCCATTAGCAATACCGGCGGATTGGCTACTAAAGCCCTTGCCAAACCAATTCTTTGCTGCTGGCCGCCACTTAATTCGGTTGGGTAAGCATTTAAATAATTTTTGGTTAGATGGAGTTTTTCCAGTAACTCATCAATTCTTTTTTGAGTTTTGACTTTATCCCATTTTAAAAGATTGGGAACTATTGCAATATTTTCGGCAACGGTATAATGAGGGAACAGGCCGTTATTTTGTAAAACATAACCAATTTCCCTTCTCAGTAGTTCGGGCGGTTGTTCCAAAATATTTTTCGCGTCGATAGAAATAGTTCCGCTATTGGGCTCTATCAATCGGTTAAGCATTTTAAGGGTAGTTGTTTTACCGCATCCACTGGTGCCAAGCAGCACCATGTTCTCGCCCTTATCCACCTCAAATGAAATATCATTAACCGCTTTTATATCGCCGTATGTTTTAACCAGATGCTCAACTTTTATCATACAGGTAATTTAGTCTTCCAAAGCCATAAAAAGATTATTTAATGATTCGGAGTAGGTGGGGTGGGCAAACACGCAATAGCGTATCCTATCATAAGTAATTCCGCCCAGCATAGCCATCTGCAATACCGACATGATCTCGCCCCCTTCGGTGCCCACAATGGCAACTCCTAATATTTTTTTAGTATCAGCATCAACAATGGCTTTCATCAGTCCACGTGTGTCGCCCGTTTCAATAGCCCTTGCCACATGCGACATTTGCAGCTTGGCTACTTTTATATTTAAGCCCTTTTCTCTTGCCTCTTTTTCGGTAACGCCTATGCGCCCCAATTCAGGATCAGTAAACATGCAGTAAGGCACGGGCCTGTTTCTGGTGCTTAAGTTTTGTTTTTCTATCAGGTTGCGATAAACAATGGTATAATCGTTATAAGAGATGTGCGTAAATGCCGGGCCACCTTTTACATCTCCCAAAGCATAAATACCTTTTACATTGGTCCGTAGCTTGGTATTAACCAATATATTCCCCTTTTCATCTGTTTTAATGCCGGCTTTTTCTAAGCCAAGTAATTCTGTTTGAGGCGCACGGCCAATTGCTATTAGCACATGACTGCATTTTATCTTTAGTTCTTTACCATTGGTTTGTATGGTAGCGGTTGTTTTGCCCTTTTCCTTCTGTTTAAATTTGGTTGTTTTTGCATTGGTATAAATTTCTATACCCTCGTCTTTTAATATCCGGGTAATCTCTGCCGAGATATCTTCATCCTCGCGGAATAACAACTGCTGCGATTTTTCTAATATAGTTACATTGCTGCCAAACCTGCGGAACATCTGGCCAAATTCCAGTCCAATGTAATTACCACCAATAATAAGTAAGTGTTCGGGAACCTCATCTAGTTCTAATATGGAATGAGAGGTTAGGTAGTCTATCTCATCAAAACCTTCAATATTTTTTGGGATGATAGTTTGGGCACCTGTATTAATGAAAATTTGTTCGGCAGTAAACCGGCTGGTTTTGCCATTTTTTAATTTAACGGCGATGATCTTAGCACTTTCAAATGTTGCTTCACCAAAAATAAGGTCAAGGTTTGGGGTATTTTCAATTGTATTCTGGGCACCCTCACGAAATTCTTTAACAATGCCATCCTTTCGCTTTTTTATTTGCTTCATATCAACCTTGTAACCTTTAATGGCAATACCCATATTGTTGCAACGCCCTGCCAAATAAGCTATCCTTGCACTTGCTACCATAGTTTTTGTAGGGGTACAACCATCATTTATGCAGGTGCCGCCAACAACATCTTTCTCTATGAGTAAGGTTTTTTTTCCCGCGTTAGCCAGTTTTTTTGACAGTGGCACCCCCGCCTGTCCCGAACCAATTATTATTGCATCGTATTGCTTCATTATTATTTGGCTATTGTTTACAAATTGATGTAATGAGCTGAATATGTTGTATAAAGATATTGTATCAATGCCAGAATTATATTACGGGAACTGATTTTTTGTTTGCTTGTGAATAAAAATGATTCATACGTGGATATCTGGGGCGATTAATGGTCTAAAACGTCATAATAAATTTTTTTTAAAGAATATTTTAAAATACTAATGAAACGTTTATCTTTGCAATCCCAAAATAAGGGAAACGGTTTTAAAAAAGCGGATAATCACCTCAATTTTTAGCCCTCTTAATTGGCCCGTTCGTCTAGGGGTTAGGACGTTAGATTTTCATTCTAGAAACAGGGGTTCGATTCCCCTACGGGCTACTAAAAGGTCAGTAATTCATTGTAATTACTGACCTTTTTTCATTTAAGGGGAAATTATAGGGAAAACTATTTGGTATTTATTGGGTCGAAAACCAATAACAAACTGCCTCTAATGCAATGAATCGCTCCGCCCAGGCGACTTTCTATTGCGCAATGGCCAGCCTAGACGGCGGCACACCGTATGACCGTTTGAAAGCATGCGAAAAATGCGACAGGCTTTCAAAGCCAACATCCAGATAAATTTCCGATGGCCGGGCGCTTTTTTCTCTCATCAGATAATATGCTTCCTTCAGCCGCTGTTCCAGCAGCCAGCGGCTGGGAGGGCAATGAAAAATCTTTTCAAAGTCACGCTTAAATGTAGCCAGACTACGACCGGTCAAAAAAGCCAGTTTTTCCAGCGGCACATTGTAGCGGAAGTTCCGCTGCATAAAGGCTTCCAGATCGATCTTACCGGGCGTGCCGAAATCAAACAATACCTTGTGCAATTCCGGTTGCGTACGCAGTAGCAACAGGACGAATTCCTGTATTTTATGCCCCGCCAGCTCGGCGCTGATCTCCTGCGCTGCAAAGGCGGGCAGGGCATCCAGGTAGCGCTGCAGTAATTCATCGGGGCGTATGCGCAATACAGCGTCCGCCGATACAAGGCCGGTCATATGCGGTGACCGGCCCTTGGCAAGCCCCTGCAATAAAGGCTGGTCGAGCAGGAGGCTGATCACCAGCAGCTCGCCGCCGCTTGAAGGCGGCCGCTTGATAAACTTGGCAAGGTGGTTCCGGCGGAACAGCACGACATCCCCATCCCGGAAAACCAGCGTCTGGCTGCCATCAATGATTGTAATGCTTCCGGACAGGATATACCCTACAGCATGGTCTGCAATGAATTGCTCGCCGGAGCGGCTCTCCGTGCAGTAACTGGAATACGTAATGCCGCCGATCGCCTTGGTTGTTGTGTCCATTAGACCAAAGATAGCGAATTAGCCTAAAAATGTTTGGCCGATCTCCCGACGCGCAGCTTCCGAACCGATCTCTATTCGCCGCGCGTAAAGGGCATTAGCATCAGGCCCCGCCACATAATGCACCCGGTCCTCGCCGTCGGTGGCCGCGGTATATGCCACTTCGGCGATTTCCTCCGCGGTTGAGAACAGTGAACCCGCATCTTTAAAGGCTGTCGTAACCATATGGTCGAAGGCACCTTGGTACGCTTCGTGTTTAGCCAGGTCCAGCGAGCGGCCAGCAAAATCGGTGTCGATACCACCGGGCGCCACTGTCTTGACACTAATGCCAAACGATCTCAGCTCGAACGACAGACTTTCGCTAAAGCCTTCCAGCGCCCATTTGGTAGCATGGTACAGTGATGAAAATGGAAAAGCTACATGGCCGCCGATAGAAGTGGTCGTGACGAACAGCCCGTCGCCCGTTTCGCGAAAATGGGGGATAAAGGCCTGGATTACCCGGATTACGCCCAGCAAATTGGTGTCCAGTTGCCGGGCAATCTGAGTGTCGGAGATCGCTTCCAATGGCCCCATCAGGCCATAGCCCGCATTATTGAACACCACATCGATCTTCCCCAAGGCAATAGCCTGTGCCGCGGCTGCTTGAATTTGCTCCGGGTCGGTTACGTCCAGTGGCAGCAAGGTTACATTGTCAATACCCGCTAATTCCTGTTCCTTTTCCGGCCTGCGCATGGTGGCGATCACTTTCCAACCCCTGGCGGCAAACAGCTCAACGGCGGCCTTACCCAGCCCGCTCGAGGCTCCTGTAATAAAAATAGTTTTCATGTCTTTTGATTTGATAGTCAAAGGTAGCCGGACAGAAGTAACCACGTTTGCGCAGGCAGCTCAAAATACTTGCTTCAGCGGCTCATAATGGTTCGCCGCCTTTTTATTGGTTTCGGAAGCCTTATTTACCGGTTAAACGCTTTAAATCCTTCATAAACAGGTTCGAGATTTTTCCTCCAAGGTTGATTTAAATAAAAATCAAGGGATTGGTCTTGCAAATAATTAATAGCTTATCAGATGAATATAGTCCATTAAAGGTTTAGGGATTAAGAGTTACAATGAAGTAGCGATTGAAAATATTTTTACCTAGTTGTTTTTTCTGCCATTTTCCAAATTTCACGGATTGTATCCTCATCTCCTTGTCCATCAGGTACCGCAGCACTTGGTTTATTGGCATAATACCATTTTTTGCGATCTAATGGTGATGTCGTTTGACGGTCGCCCGGCATTTCCAAGTGTCCGTTAATATCAGTTTTCTTAATCCAATTATATGCATATATGAGCCATTGACTACGATATTGTTTATTTTGATGTGCAAACCAACTTATCTCATCATAACCCCAAACCCAAAACGGAATGTCACCAGCTTTTTCCTCTCCGGGATGTTTGCTAACGCCATAATTATCAAATTCCACTAAGTATGGCAGGTGATCACAGCGCCATCCACTGGGTGTAATGCCGCCCTTGCTTCTCAAATAAAGTGCATCTGTGTGCCCAACCTTTAGCATTGCTTCTTCCGGCTTGCCGGGTATTTCCATTATCCTTAATGGAAAGGCATGAAAATCCATTAACAATTTTCCATTGCGCACAAAGCCACCACCCGGAACATGCGAATCGCACAATAAAATATGCCTGCGGGCATGCTTAGCCGCATAGTTCCTTATTAAAGTTAATACTTGGTTATAATTATCAAGATTAGGGTCGTTCTTGTTCATGAGCTCCACCTGCCCAAAGTGAATGCTTTCAATACCAATATTAACATAACATACAGCGAGATAATAGAAATAAAGTTTAGTTTCTAACTGGCTTATATCGGGTACCGACCCACTTCCCCATTGATTTTTAAATTTTCCGTCAGGATATAACATGTCTGCATACCGGAAATTTCGCTTTTCTACAGGTAGTTTTAAGGCGATAAATGCCCAGTCGGGTATAACAAGCTGGTCAACCTGATTGGTCACTATCTCAAAAATGCAGGCTTGTAAAATTATTTCCGGATCGCTTGCATGTACTTTTGCCGCGAGTTCTTTTTCCAGTTGCAGGTTCTTCGGAATATCAGATTCTTCACCCCACTGGCATACACTTCTTCCGATAAGTTTAGCTCCAATATTTTTAATCATTCGAAGATTGTCATCAAAATTGCCTTTCCCAACAAGAAGGCTTTGCATTGTAATTGACCGATTAAGGTAATTTTCCAATACATTTCGGGAAATAGTTGCGTTGAATTTATAGTCTTCTTTTTCTGAACCGACAACAGCGACTGCTTTAACTTTATGAGGTAATGAACCTGCTCTGCCAAATCCGGTAAGGCAGAGGGCAGTCAAAGTCAGAGTAAAAAATTTGGTTCGCAGTATGGAGAGTGACCAAATCCTATTTAAGAGATTTTGTTTGAAAGTATTCATTGTTGGTAATAAATTTCTTTATGATAGTGCTGTAGTCAAATATTACTTGTTGTTTTTTTTAATTCCAATCCCGATCGTAAAATGCATTCGGGATCTCACTTCAAAGTGCTTGTAATCAATATCCTGCGGATGATGACAATTAATCTAAAGAGAATCTCATTTTTCCTGATTCTTTTTGAGGCAATGGCTTTTGTGCTGTTTTATCGAACAAATAATTTCCTATTACCAGGTAATCCATTCCCGTTTGCATAAAACCCCGGTAAGCATCCTGGGGTGTACATACAATTGGTTCGCCGCGCAAATTAAAGGAGGTATTAATTAGCAAACTGCAACCTGTTAGTTTTTTAAAGCTATTGAGCAGCTGCCAAAACTCCGGGTTATCTTCCTTGCTAACAGTTTGGATCCTGGCCGAATAATCAACGTGGGTAACGGACTGAATTTCTGAACGAATATGGTATAGGCGATCGTGCAATTCAAGCTCGTAATAGTTCCCGGGTTTACCCTTTCGTAATTCATCTTTTACTAATGCAACAAAAAGCATATAGGGAGAGCTTAAATTTGTTTTAAAATAGCGGCCAACATCTTCGAGTAAAACGCTTGGTGCAAATGGCCTGAATTCTTCACGGGCCTTTATTTTAACATTGATGATTTTTTGCATTGCCGGGTTCCTGGCATCGCCGAGGATGCTCCTGTTGCCCAACGCCCGCGGACCAAACTCCATCCTGCCCTGGAACCAGCCGACTACGTTTCCATTAGCAATTTTTTCACTTACTATGGTTGTTAATTCATCCAAGTTTTCGAAATGCGAGTAATGCGCTTTATATTTACTGATTACATTCAGAATATGCTTATCCTCATATTTTGGACCTAAGTAAGCGCCTTTCATAGAATCAATTGTTTTTTTCACTCCTTTTCCCCAAATGTGATAGGCAGCATATGCAGCACCTAGTGCCCCTCCTGCATCACCTGCCGCAGGCTGGACCCATATATTATCAAACAGGCCAGCCATAGCTATTTTACTGTTTGCTACGCAATTCAATGCAACTCCGCCAGCCATAACCAGGTTTTTGCTGCCGGTGATCTTTTGCGTTGCGTTAGCCAAGGCTATTATTATATATTCGGTTACTTCTTGAACAGCCAGTGCGAAGTTCATGTGTGCCTGACTGATTTCAGATTCCGGCTGCCGCCTTGGTACACCAAATAAGTTTTCCCATCTTTTATCATTTGTCATTCTTAATTTGGTGGCAAAATCAAAATAGTGCATATTAAGAAGTATGGAACCATCTTCTTTTACATCAACCAGCTCAGCTAATATCTTTTGTTTAAATTCAGCTGTTTGTGCAGAATCCGGATTACCATAAGGGGCTAATCCCATCAGCTTATACTCACCGCTATTTACTTTGAAGCCAAGGTAATAGGTGAAAGCAGAGTACAAAAGCCCCACAGAATGAGGGAAATGAAGTTCTTTTAATATGGTTATTTGATTATTCTTTCCATGGCAAATGGTAGTAGTTGCCCATTCGCCAACGCCATCAATGGTTAAAATAGCGGCATCATCAAAAGGAGAAGGATAATAGGCACTGGCAGCGTGTGATAAATGATGCTCGGGAAATAATATAGGTATTTCGGCACTTCCAAATTGCCTTGTCTTTTTCCGGATCAGTTTTTTTATAAAAAGCTTTTCGTTTATCCACACCGGCATTGCCTTAATAAAACTTAATAATCCTTTTGGGGCAAAAGCATGATAAGTTTCCAGCAAGCGTTCAAATTTAAGCAATGGCTTATCGTAAAATGCAACTGCCGAAAGATCGTCATAATCTATACCGCCCTCCTCCAAAACATACTTTATAGCATTTAACGGAAAGCCCGCATCGTGTTTTATCCGTGTAAACCGTTCTTCCTGGGCGGCGGCAATTATTTCACCATCAATAATAAGTGCCGCTGCGCTATCATGATAAAATGCCGAAATGCCGAGTATTGCAATAGCCACAGGGTATTAAAATAAACTGTAAATCAAGGGACCTAAAGCAGGTACACTTGCTAATACGATCAGGATAGAAAACAAAAATAAAATCACAACAAGCGGAATTAACCAGAATTTTTTCCGTGTCTTTAAAAAAAGAAATAGCTCTTTAAAAAATTCCATCGTTTAAAATGTATGTAAAAGATCAGACTCAGTATATAAATGATTCCTGTCAATCATTACAGATTGCCTGTTTTTTTTAAATTGCTTTAATCGCATACTATCCTTTCCTAAAAGCTTTCTGATTAAAGCTACAGGGGTCACAATTAAAAAAAATATTATTGCCAATATTATTGCCGGACTTACTATGCTTAATAATTCAGCCAGGCCAAACCAAACAACAGCAAAGGGATAAAAAATAATAGGTAAAATAACAGTAGCAAGTATCAGCGCAAATGCCGCAGTAACCCAATGATCATTTTTATAATGCAGAGCAAAAATTAAAACAGCCAAAGTTGCAACCTGGCCAAACTCCATGCATTGCTTTTTGGTGATCTTTGCTGAAAATTTTTTAGCCGCTATCATTTATTTTGTGTAAGAAGTAACAGGGCAAGTTTATTTTTAGGATCGGCCTTCAATACCTTTTGTGCATACTTTACTGCACCATCTTTATTTCCAATCCCAGACCAGGAATTTGCTATCTGCAATAAAACGGGAACGTTTGTTGTATCTCTTAAATATTGCTTTTGCAATTGTATAATTTGTTCTGTGTTGTTTTTAACCGGAGCCAGGTTAAGGCCGGATGAATTATTGCTTATAGCATAATCTATATAGGTAATAGCGTCATCTGGTTTATCCATTTTTAAATAGTTCACGAATAAATAGCGTGCTTTGTTAAACGTTGGTGCCAGGTTAAATGATTTTTTGAAATAAAATACAGTGCTTTCATCGTCTCTGAGCTCTCCGCTCAACATGCCGATGCGCTCATAAAGGTTGGGGTCTGCGGGATATTCCAGCGATAAACTTTCAAGCACATTTCTTGCCTTTAACAGTTCATGGCTGTTTAAATAGTATCCATATAAATCGTTCATTATATTGTCCCACCTTATATTCTGAAAAACAAGCTTATAGGCCAGTGTTTCTTCTTTTGATTCAATTTTAACAGGATCCAAAGCATGCGGATCATTGTATGGCCATCTTTTTTTAAGGTTAAGTACCCTGTAAATACCCGCTAATGAATCAACCATGTTTTTCGGCATTTTTTGCAATAGCTGTTTAAAGGTCATATCGTTTCCATTAGTTGCAGGAACAACCTGGTATTTTTTCATGGCTTCATAAAATACATCCGACATTATTGCATACCCCATTAAGTCAGGATGAACATGGTCTACCGTTAATTCATCACCAATAATATGATGATTAGCATTGTTTTCAAAGGCAGCCCTTGTATCTACAAGATGTGTTTCAGGATATTTATTACACAGCCCGGACAGTATTTCATTAAACTGCTCAGGCGCTCTAAACCTTAAGCCGTCAAGGTCTTTAGCCTTTAAAAAATATTTCTTAGCCTGGGCAAAATTACCCTGCTTACCGGCTAATTGGCCCAGGTAGTAATTGCAAAGTGCATTTAAACTATACAGTTGGCCTGACTTTTTAAAATAGGTTTCTGCTGAATTTAAATCATTTTTTGTAAAAGCTTTTTCTCCAAGAGCGAAATTAATTTTGAATCCCGGCGATTTTATACTGTCTGGCTTAAAACTTATAAAAGGCTTTAAGTCTTTTTCATTACTTATTAAGTTGCTTACAAAAAGAGGGATATGCCGTTTACTGAACAAATTCATTATCTGATCCATATTATCCCTGAACTGGATCACCCCTTTTTCATACAGATTGGAACGATAAGGAATTTCCTGTTTGGCAACCATTAATTGCATGCGGTCGCCACCAGGTTTTAAACCGCTGGTTCCAAAAGAGTTTTTTATATCAGCATAAAAATTAATGACCAATTGTGCCAGTTTCAAGTCACGCAGGCTAAGTATAAAATTTATAATATGACGATTACTGCCCAGGGTTTGAGTTGACGCTGCTCCCAGGGCACCATAAAATTCGTTATGGCCCGTATATATCAATACAGCATCCGGTTTATAATTTACAACTTCTTTAGCAAAATTCAATACCGTGTATGAGTTTACTGCAGTTAAAGAGAGGTTAATTATTTCAAAGTTTTTATCAGGGTAAGCGTGTATCAGCCGGTATTGCAGCCATCTGTGGAAAGAGCCATTATGAAAATAAGGATACCCGATAGTGGTTGATTCTCCAAGTACAAATATTCTTATTGTGTTGTTTTCTTTTTTCTTTTTAAATATTTCACTGTTACCTTTTGTAGCTATTTGCTGTTCTGTAAAAAACTTTTTTGATGCATCCGGATTAAATACGAGGTAATCCTTGTCGCCTTTGTATTCTATAAACAGGCTATAATTATTTCCGTAGTTAAATATTCTTAAAAACAGCTCAAGTAAAAGCAAAATAAGCAAAGGGACCAGTACAATACTGATCCCTTTAAATAAAATAATTCTTTTTTTTGATGGCCCTTTTGATGAAGGGGGTGTTGTTGTTTTTGACATGAATTAATCCTTCATTTATTCAAATATAGGTACATCTGAATTAACTAATAGCCCGCATTTTGTTTCCATTGCGGATTGAGTGTCATTTCGGTAAAAGGTATAGGTGCCAGGTATTTATCAGCAACGTTTACTCCACCCGGAATTGAATTTTCTTTAGCATCTCTTGCAGTAATAACAGCCGGAAGCAATTGCAAACGTACAATATCAAACCAGCGCATACCAAATTCGCCGGCAAACTCATACGCTCGTTCATTAACTACAGCATCACGGAATGCTGTCTGTGAAAGCCCCGGCGTTAATGGGGCCTCACCCGCACGCGCACGTACCATATTGATAGCGGTATAACTTGCAGCTGTGGGGCCGCCGCCAGCCATAGCAGATGCTTCCGCATAATCTAACAAAACTTGTGGATAACGAATAATAATTGTTGCTTTATTGGTACTTGGCTGTATAGAAAAGATTTGGGTATCGTCTTCTCTAACACCGTCGCCATTAAGCCCTGCCCTGAATTTTTTGTAATAAGGGTGTTGTGCATGTGTTGTAGGCGAATTCCATGGAGTAAGTGTAAAGGTTTTACCATCTGCATTTCTTAACTTAAGAGTAGTATAGAAAGTAAGATCGGTTCTTGAACATACCGGCGCATTTTTGAAGAAATTAAGCTCAGGGTATACATCATCCCAACCGCTTGATCCGTCTAGAGCCACCTCGTCCAATGGAACATTTGTAGATCCAAAACTACGGTTAGGCAAGTTACCAACAACACTGTACTCCAATTCAAAAATAGATTCTGAACAATTGTTAGTTGTAAAAACCTTGTCATAAGGTGTATTTAAATTATATGCACCCGCCTGCATTACAACATTAGCTTCTGTAGCAGCCAGGGCATAATTGCTGGTTTGATTTAGAGGCCAGCCAGCCATGGTCAAGTAAACATCAGCTAAACAAGCACTTGCAGAATAGCTGGTTGGCTTTCCCTGGGTTGGTGTTGTACCTAACATTTTTTTGGCAGTTTGTAAATCGCTTATTATTGATGCATATACCGCCGCAACATCAGCTCTTGGAGGCCGTATATCCAGGCTTTGAGGAGCTAATACAAGAGGCAACGGGCCAAATGTTCTTACCAAGTAATAATAACATAACCCTCTTATAAAATAACACTGACCGGCAGCCTCGTTTTTTAAAGCATCAGTTGAATT
>JAQBNY010000077.1 GCA_028288315.1 Mucilaginibacter sp. | reverse complement strand
GTAAGAGCCACGTGTTTATAGAAACCATTAGCAATCATTTTCCAGGCTCAGGCTCCATCGAAGCCTAAACATGATTTTTGGCATTTCTATAAGCAGTATGCTCCCCTCGAGCTAAACAAGTTCAATTTAAATAAAGCAAGGGCTCTGTAAGAGCCACGTGTTTATAGAAAACCATCTAGCAATAATTTTTCAGGCTCTATCGGAGCCCCCTCCCATGCTCATCTAATCCTCTTATACAATAAATATTATGCTTGCATATTAATTTCACATAGTGTAATTTTGATTACCAATCATGAGCATTAAAAAGCAATTTTATTTTTCCCTGGGCCTCACTTCAATGAGTGATGCTTCCTCTTTTAGGGATGCTGTGCTCGCCAAGACCATTTTAGCGCAATTTTAGTTAGGTTACTTAGGTTGTAGGGGTTATAAAAAGTTGAAGGTTAAAGAGGTTTAATCATTCAACCAACTAACGTTTACAATCTCTACCTCAAACCTTTACAACTATTTAAACGTTTTAAATAAACCAATTTACTAGTCATGCCTATTTACCATACATTAGGGAGCATCCCGCCTAAGCGGCATACGCAATTCCGTAAGCCCGATGGCACTTTATATGCCGAAGAACTGGTATCAACCGAGGGGTTCTCCAGCTTATATTCATTGGTTTACCATGCCTATCCGCCTACAATAGTAAAAGAACTGGGCCAACCGTATTCTGTTGAGCCAAAAATAGCCCGCGAAAGGCACCTGAAACATACCAGCCTTATTGGTTTTAAAATTGAGCCTGTTGATGATTACCTGCAAAGCCGTAAGCCAGTTTTGGTGAACAACGATCTGCACATATCACTGGCTGCCCCACGCAACTCCATGAGTGATTATTTTTACAAGAACAGTCAGGCCGATGAGGTGATATTTATTCACGTAGGCTCAGGTACTTTAAAAACAGGGTTCGGCAAAATCAATTTTAAATATGGCGATTACCTTATTATTCCCCGCGGAACTATTTACCAGCTGGAATTTGATACTCCCGATAACCGCCTGTTCATTATTGAAAGCTTTAGCCCTATACGCCCTCCAAAACGTTACCGTAACGAGTACGGACAATTGATGGAGCATGCGCCCTATTGCGAACGTGATATTAAACGCCCTGTTGATTTGGAAACCCACGACCAAAAGGGCGACTTTAAAATTCTGATCAAAAAGCAGGGACTTATATATCCATACACCTATGGCACCCACCCTTTTGATTTTATTGGCTGGGACGGTTTCCATTACCCCTGGGCGTTTTCGATACATGATTTTGAACCGATAACCGGCCGGTTGCACCAGCCACCACCGGTACACCAAACTTTTGAGGGCAATAACTTTGTGGTATGCTCATTTGTGCCGCGCAAGTTTGATTATCATCCGCTATCTATTCCTGCACCTTATAACCACAGCAATGTGGATAGCGACGAAGTGCTTTATTATGTAGATGGCGATTTTATGAGTCGTAAAAGCGTGGTAAAAGGACAAATAACACTGCATCCCGGTGGCATCCCTCACGGCCCGGCGCCAGGCACGGTAGAGAAATCAATTGGCAAGGAATTTACTGATGAACTGGCCGTAATGATAGACCCTTTTCGCCCGCTGATGCTAACGGAAGACGCGATAAGAATTGAAGATGAAAATTATTATAAAAGCTGGGTGATATAGCCTCACCTAAGTCCTCTTCAAAGGAGAGGACTTGAAAAGGCTAAATAAAAACCACTTACCTTACTTCCTCTCCTTTAGAGAGGGCCGGGGTGAGGCTAAAAGACAACCAAAATGGAAACACTAACATTAGATAAAAAACCAAACACAACAGATTTTTTACCGCTTAACGGTACCGATTATGTTGAGTTTTATGTGGGCAATGCCAAGCAGGCGGCTTATTATTATAAAACTGCTTTCGGTTTTCAAGACCTGGCCTATGCCGGGCCGGAAACAGGCATACGCGACTGTGCATCATACGTTTTGCAGCAAAACAAAATTCGCATTGTGCTTACCACTCCCCTGCACTCAGAGCACCCTATTGCCGAGCATATTAAAAAGCATGGCGATGGTGTAAAAGTACTGGCTCTTTGGGTTGATGATGCTTATGACGCCTTTGAGCAAACCACCTCACGCGGTGCGGAGCCTTTTCAGCAGCCGCAAACCATTAAAGATGAGTTTGGCGAGGTACGTACAAGTGGTATTAAGCTTTATGGCGAAACCGCGCACTTATTTATTGAACGTAAAAATTATAACGGTCCGTTTTTACCGGGTTACAAAAGTATGCAAACCAACTATCAACCACCTGTTGCAGGCTTGTTGTATGTTGACCATTGCGTAGGTAATGTAGGCTGGCATAAAATGAACCAGTGGGTTAATTTTTATGAGGATATTATGGGTTTCCGTAACATACTTACGTTTGATGATAAAATGATCTCGACGGAATACTCTGCCCTTATGAGCAAGGTGATGAGCAACGGCAATGGTTACGTTAAGTTTCCTATAAACGAGCCTGCTGAAGGTAAAAAGAAATCGCAAATTGAAGAATATCTGGAGTTTTATGAGGGCGAGGGTGTACAGCATATGGCCCTGGCTACTGATGATATTGTTAAAACTGTAACTGACCTTCAAAGTCGTGGCATTGAGTTTTTAACTGTACCAACCACTTACTATGATGAACTGACCGACCGTGTTGGTCATATTGATGAGGATCTTGAACCGTTAAAAAAACTGGGCATATTGGTTGATCGTGATGATGAAGGCTACCTGTTACAGATTTTTACCAAACCTGTTGAAGACCGCCCCACCCTGTTCTTCGAGATCATTCAGCGCAAGGGTGCAAAATCATTTGGCGCGGGCAATTTTAAGGCCCTGTTTGAAGCCATTGAGCGCGAACAAGAGTTAAGAGGGAATTTGTAAATAAAATATAGCTAATATCTTAGCTATAAGAATCTATTTAAAAGCCGGGCAAAATTGTCTGGCTTTTTTATTAGTTTAATAAACGATTATATCTTAGTTTAAACATTTTAGGAATAAATAGGTATATATCTATGTCATGAAAATAAATATTGCCGATACTAAATTTAAACCTATTCCTCTAGTTATAAGTTTAGCAATAACACTAAGCATTGCATATGTGGCCTCAATTTTTACCCGGCCCCAAATACAGAGCTGGTATATAACTTTGCATAAACCAGCTTTTAATCCGCCTAACTGGCTTTTTGCACCTGTATGGGTTACTATTTACATTTTAATAGGTATTGCGGCCTACCTGGTTTGGAAACTGCGCAATGGGTCTGCAACTTATAAAACAACTGTAATTATTTATATTATACAATTGTTGCTTAACCTTTCATGGTCTATAGCGTTTTTTGGCATGCATCAGATTTTTGCTGCGCTTATAATTATTATATCATTACTGGTAGCTATCATCTTAAACATTAACTGGTTTGGGTTATTTAGCAAAGTAGCGGCATGGTTACTGGTGCCTTACCTGTTATGGGTAAGCTTCGCATCTTTTCTTAACCTGAGCATTTATATACTTAACAAGTAGAAAAAACAGTATTTTTATGCACGTTAATATTACGTGCCATAATAAAAAATGAAGAAAATATTATTTACCTGCTGCCTTGTATTTTTCGTAATTGGTTTTGTATTCGCAGATACTATAAACATTAAACATTTTGTAATTAAGGAAAATCCCTTTGCCAAGAATGAGATAGCCGTAGTTGCTACTGATACTGCCGGCAATATACAAGAAAACGTTAATGGCATTTTCACCTTTAGCATGAACGGCTTTAGTGAAGAATTGACCTTTGATAAAGGCACCGCATTTTACAGGCACAAGCTGGATAAATCGAGCTTTATATATGCCCGCCATAATAACGATCAGGGTACACATTCCATGCTATATTACATTTATAAGCATGATAGTAAACTTACTCCTGTAAAAATAAGTTGGATACTACTTATCTCTATCCCTTTAGGTTTAATATTATTAGGCTATTTGTTTAAAAGGTTTATCATTATAGCACTCATCATCTTCTGTATATTCCTGTACTTTAACCACCATAGCGGCTTAAGTATACCTACCTTTTTCCAGAGTGTAATTGATGGTTTGAAGGGGATATTTTCACATTAGTGAATAGTGAATAGTGAATAGTGAATAGTGAATAGCAATGCTTAAAAACATCTATTGTTTCGATTTAAAAAACAAATCACTAATTCCACAATTAAAACGGCAGCCCAATACCAAAATTAAGCTGCATAAAATTGTAGCTATCACCTACAACGTTACCATTTTTATCTACACCTGTACCGTTGGCTTGTATGTATGCCCGTTTAAAATCACCGGCTTTAAATAATTCGTTGAAATGTTTAATTAACACCCACTGGTCTGATCCATTAAACTGCGGATCTTTAAACTTAAAGGCAGCATCAAGCCTAAATACAAAAAAGCTCAAATCAAATCTTAAGCCTGTACCTATACCCACAGCGGTAGACTGTAGTATATTATTAAACCTAAACTCACCGTTAGGGTTTTCAACCTGTTTGTGCAAACGCCATACATTGCCGGCATCCATAAAAAAAGCACCTTTTAATTTTGATCCAAAGAAGTTGTCGGCCAATTTATACCGGTACTCGGCATTGGCTACAATCTTTATTTCACCAAATTGATCAAGGTATTTTAAACGGGTGCGCTGTACATAATCAGTACCATAGCTGGCACGATTAAATTGCCCAGGGCCAAGGGTACGCGGCAACCATGCCCTTATGTCATTTGCTCCACCTGTATAAAAATTCTTCTCAAATATCAGTTGCGTACTGTTACCGTAAGGTATACCAATACCCGGGTTAAACCTGAATATAAACTGGCGCTCGCCTCCAAAACTCCGGTACAAGCGGTAGTCAATTTCGCCTTTAACATACTGGGCAAATGTATAACCGAACATGGTACGCTGCCCTAATGTATCTTTAGGGGTGTTTAAAATTTTGCTTAAAGCGTTAAGTGTATTGCCGGCAATATCAAGGCTCCCTCTGAAATAGACAAAATTATTATAGGAGTTTAACTCATTAGCATTATACTGAAACGTATACTGGCTACCCGACGAAAATGTGGTACGGCCAATTAAGTAAACGTACGAGTAACGGTTGCTATCTAACAACGCCTGGCGGGCTACTGGATCAATAGTACCGCTTGAAAACTCAATATTTATAGGCGTTAGTGAATGCTGCTTTCTGCCTGTTTCAAAAAAATCATAGGTAATAGAGTTAATAAAGCTTTTACGTTCTACTAATCCTTTTTGGTAAAACAGTTGGAAATTGGATGCGAATGTGGTATGCGGTACACCAAAGTTAGCCAGGTTAGGAAAATTAAACGGGGATATTATTCGCGGATATATAAGGCTTACACCAGTTTTAAAATCCTGGTTTTGTATGCCTGCATTACCACCCGCAACACCGCTGTTAGTATTATCAAATAAAACACTCCAGTTAAGTTTAACCTGCAAAATAGCAGCTTCTTTAAATATGTTACGATTGGTAAACGTATTGCCCACGTTATACCCATACCGCCCCCCGTTAAACAGGAATTCGCCCTCTAACCTGTCTGACATTTTCTTAAGCGGAACTATATCAATTTTACTATTTAAGCGATTGGTGCTGTCTGAGAGCTTTTCATAAGTTGGGCTGGGTACATTACGAAACACATTTAGTTCTGATAAGCGGCTGGTGGTTAAAGTTTGCTTATCCAGATCATATATCTGGCCCTTCTTTTGAAAAACATAGTCAATTACCGTATGAGGTTTAAATTTGCCAGAAAAATCCACATATCTAAACTGCGAATCAACCTGTATCGTATCGGCCTTAGTGTCGGTACGCCCGTTGCTTCTGGAAACAGTAATAAGCGTATTATTAATGGTATATATTGGGTGTGCTGGTTTATCCACAGGGTTATCAATGGTCATTACCAGGTCTACCACACTTTTGTTATAGCTGGAATCTGGCACGAAGTTGATGTACTGCCTGTAAAAATCAAAATAACCATTCCGTTTCATTACCATGTAAAACTGGTCGCGGTCATAGGCAAGGCTATCCCTATCAAATCGCCCTCCGGTATTAACATGCGAATAGGATTTGCGTGTTTCTCTATACAGGCTTTTTACCTTGGGATCAAAAATACTATCCTTAAAGTTCCGTATCCTAAACATTGGCCCTTCAGTAGCAGTAAACATCAGTTCGGCTCGTTTCTTTTTTACTATGATGGAATCATCAACCTTAGCCTTTAAATAGCCCTTGTTCTGTAAAAACTTTTGTATTTGCAAGCGCGAAAACTCTACCAGGTTACTATCCAGCAGGCGCGGCGCCTCGCCAATTTCTCGTTTCCCTTTTTTACTGAACAGGTAATAAAACTGCAGATTAAGCCAGTTATTAGGCTGCTGCTCTTTATCAACATAATTAAGGGCAGCTTCAGAAAAATCTTTGTCAATACCCTTTAAAGTAATTTTGCGCACCAATGCCTGATCACTCCTTACTCCGCGTGTTAAGCTACAGCCTGAAATGATAATAACCACTAAAATACTTAATATTGCAAGACGGAAATATCCGGGTATATTATATGTTTTCAAAATCTCAGATCAGTTTACTAACGTCCTTACAACATAAAAAGTTTCGCAGGGAACATGGTTTATTTCTGGTTGAGGGATATAAATCTATTTGTGAATTTATTGATTCTCATTATCATATCCATACCATATACCATACGCCTGACGTTGCCCCAAAATTGCTTAAATTATCCCAAAAAATAAACTTCCAGGAAATTTCATTGGCTGAATTGCAAAAAATAAGTGGTTTAAAAAACCCTGCTGATGCAATTGCGACGGTTAATATACCGCAATGGCCGGGCTTAAACGATGTTAATCTTAAAAATAAATTCTCATTAGTGTTAGATGGCGTGCAGGATCCGGGAAATATGGGCACCATAATTCGTACGGCCGATTGGTTTGGCATCGCTAATATCATTTGCTCTGAAGATTCTGTTGATGTTTATAACCCAAAAGTAGTGCAGGCAACTATGGGTTCATTGGCCAGAGTAAATATTATTTATACAAATCTTACTGATTTTATAAGCCAAATTAACCTGCCTGTGTACGGCGCTTTGCTAAACGGCGAAAATATTTACACTAATAACTTTGGCCTTGAGGGCTTGATAGTTATGGGTAACGAAGGTAACGGAATAAGGCCCGGCATACAGCAATTAGTGACTAAAGCCGTAACCATTCCACGCATAGGCAATGCCGAATCATTGAACGTTGCTATAGCTACCGCCATATTTTGTTCAGAGGCTGTAGGAAAATCATACAAATAAAATTGATTGCCAATAAATAATTACTATTTTTGCAATCCTTAAAATTGGTCGGGTGGCCGAGTGGCTAGGCAGAGGTCTGCAAAACCTCCTACAGCGGTTCGAATCCGCTCCCGACCTCAAGGTTAAAAACATTTAAA